>NZ_JASCOP010000259.1:0-652 GCF_029959395.1 Stenotrophomonas sp. PS02300 | reverse complement strand
CACCGGGGCGCCGGGGGGCCCCCCGCGTGCGCTCAGAACTCTTGCCAGTTGCCGTCGTCGGCGCTGGTGCTGCGGGCGGCGCGTACGGCCGGGGCCGGCTTGCGGGCCACGGCCTTCGGTGCGGCCGCAGGCTTCACGCTGCGCTGCGGCGCCGGGGTGGCGATGCGCGCGGTGACGGCACTGACGGCGGCAGTCACCTGGTTGTCGAGGCGGAAGATCGACACCGCATCGGCCAGCTGGGTGGCCTGTTCTTCCATGGCGCGGGCGGCGGCGGTGGCTTCTTCCACCAGCGCGGCGTTCTGCTGGGTGGTTTCGTCCATCTGCACCACGGTCTGGTTGACCTGCTCGATGCCGGCCGACTGTTCCTGCGAGGCCGCCGAGATCTCGGCCATGATGTCGGTCACGCGCTGCACCGAGGCGACGATCTCACCCATGGTGGTACCGGCCTTGTGCACCAGGGCCGAGCCATCGGACACGCTGGCGACCGAATCGTCGATCAGGCCCTTGATCTCCTTGGCGGCGGCAGCAGAGCGCTGGGCCAGGGTACGCACTTCGGAGGCGACCACGGCGAAGCCACGGCCCTGTTCGCCGGCGCGCGCCGCGTCCACCGCGGCGTTCCGCGCCAGGATGTTGGTCTGGAACGCGATGCCGG
>NZ_JASCOP010000258.1:0-662 GCF_029959395.1 Stenotrophomonas sp. PS02300 | reverse complement strand
CTTCCAGGCCGTCGATGTTCACCACCGGGACCACGCCGCCGATGGCGGACGGGAACTGGCCCAGGCCGGCCTGGGCCAGCTCTTCGCTGGACAGCGGCTTGTCGGAGGAACCGAAATCAACCGTGCCGGCCTTGATCTGGGCGATACCGCCGCCCGAACCGATCGACTGGTAGTTGACCTTGGCGCCGGTGGCGGCGTTGTAGTCGGCCGACCACTTGGACACCAGCGGGAAGATGAAGGAGGCGCCGGCGCCGGAAATCTCGGCGGTCAGCTTGTCGCCGGCGGCCGGGGCAGCGGCGGGCGCGCCTTCTGCCGGGGCGGTGGCCTGGCCTTCGGCGGCCGGCTTGCAGGCGGACAGGCCCAGCGCGATGGCCAGGGAAAGGGCGGCGAGGCTGGCCGAATGCAGTTTCATGCGTCACTCCGTAGCGGGATAGGGGGCCGGTCTCGCCGGCTGACGCTGCTATGAAATGATGTTTTTGTTACAGCTTGATGACGCCGTGACCGGGGGCACGTTGCAGGCCCGTGGGGCAAGGGCTGGCGGGGGTGTCTACAGCGGCTGCCGGTGAATCGAGCGCCGGGGCGGCATACCCTTTCCGGCGAATGTCCCCCGGCGTCGGCCGTAGGCCGACACCTCCTCCTTTACTTCGCCTCCAAGGGTATGC
>NZ_JASCOP010000257.1:0-706 GCF_029959395.1 Stenotrophomonas sp. PS02300 | reverse complement strand
CACATGCACCTGGGCCTGCGGGCGCCGAACCTGTGGTTCCGGGTGCGGCTGCGCTACCCCGACCCCGGCGCACCGGGCGGCCAGGTGGATGTCAGCGGCTTCTCATTGCCCGGGTTGCCGGCGATCGTCGTCGGCAGCAACGGCCATGTCGCCTGGGGCTTCACCAACAGCTACATCGACAACGCCGACTTCATGCCCGTGCCCGCAGGCGCCGACGGCGTCCGTGTGCATGAAGAGCGCATCCGCGTGGCCGGTGGCGCCACCGTGACCCTGCGCGTGCGCGAAACCGCGTGGGGCCCGATCCTGCACGAGCGCGCCGATGGCAGCGGCGAGGCCTTGCGCTGGACCGCACAGTTGCCGGGTGCGGTCAGCATGGCGTTCGCCGACATGGCACGGGCCGGTGACCTCGACGACGCGCTGAAGATCGCCGACCGCGCCGGCATTCCCACCCAGAACCTGCTGCTGGCCGACGCGAAGGGGCGCATTGCCTGGCGGTTGATCGGCGCCCGCCCGGACCGCGCGGCGGACTGCCCGCCCAATGGCTTCACCAGCGCCGCACCGGCCCGCTGCGCGCCGTGGGCGATCCGCAGCGACCAGTCACCGGCCCTGGTGGACCCACCCGCCCAGCGGTTGTGGACCGCGAACGGCCGCGTGCTGGATGGCGCCGACCTGGCGGTGGCCGGCAACGCCGGCTACGACCTGGGGG
>NZ_JASCOP010000256.1:0-791 GCF_029959395.1 Stenotrophomonas sp. PS02300 | reverse complement strand
GGATTCGGTGAGAAATGGCTACGCACTGAGCCGCTGCGCGGCCCCGCGATGTCGAAAACCCACGCATGAACCCCCGATCTGTGCCCGATCTGTGCCCAAAGCGGCGCTTGCGCGGCCGCTTCCTACCTGCCAGACTCGCCAAAAAGGGCGGTTGAACTTCCTATACCCCGGCCCTGACCTCCCAGGGTGGTCAGGCCCGGCACTTCGCCGCGCGATCGATCGCAACCACAAGGAGGCCCCATGCGCCGCATCCTCATCCTGCTCGCCACCCACCTGCTCACCCTCGGCCTGGGCTTCGGCCTGGGCGTCTATCTCCTGCCGATCCTGATCGCCCCCGATGACCCGCCGGTTGCGCAGGTGCAGGCGGCCATGAAAGACGCCCCCTACCGCACCACCTTTCGCCGCGACCTCAAGGGCAGTGATGCGGTGCATTGGGCGGAAGGCAACGTCAGCGTCAGCCCGCGCCAGGTCGCGTTCGACGGCAAGATGGGTCCGGGTCCGGATTACAAGGTGTACCTGGTCCGTGACTTCGTCGACAACAAGGCCGATTTCCTGAAGATCAAGGCACAGGCCCAGCGCATCGGCGAGGTGAAGACCTTCAACCGTTTCCTGGTGGACGTGCCTGAAAGCGTCAACGTGGACGATTACACCACCGTAGTGGTGTGGTGCGAACGGTTCGAGCAGTTCATTTCCGCCGGGCAGTACCGCACGCCGGGTTGAACAACATCCCAAGCATCTGGGCGAAGAGCAGCCGAGCATGGCTCGGCTCTACTGTAGAGCCGAGCCATGCT
>NZ_JASCOP010000255.1:0-800 GCF_029959395.1 Stenotrophomonas sp. PS02300 | reverse complement strand
CAGCCCCTGTAGGGACTGTCAAAAACATGGATGTTTTTGCCAAGCCCCCAAGGATGGGTTTACGGCGTGTCCCGTAAGGGGCTGCCCGACGGCCTCCCCGCGCGCGGAAATCAAAGCGCTGCTCTTGGCGCAATGCCGACCAAACCAAGAGCCCCAAAACAAAAACGGGCACCCTCGCGGGCGCCCGTTTCAGCGATTCCAGCCTTGCGGCAGGGATCAGGCTTCGGCTTCCACCACCACCTTGACGGTGGTTTCGACGTCGGCGTGCAGGTGGACGACCACCTCGTACTCGCCCACGTTGCGGAAAGCGCCTTCGCCCAGGATGACTTCGCTCTTTTCCAGGGGCAGGCCGGCCTTGGTGAAGGCTTCGGCGATGTCGCGCGGGCCAACCGAACCGAACAGCTTGCCTTCGGTCGATGCATTGGCGGCAACGGTCACGCTCTTGCCTTCCAGCGCAGCCTTGCGGGCTTCGGCGTCGGCCAGGATCGAGTCAGCCTTGGCCTGGTACTCGGCGCGCTTCTCTTCCAGCTCGGCAACGTTGGAGGCGGTGGCCGGCAGGGCCTTGCCCTTCGGAACGAGGAAGTTACGGCCGTAGCCCGGCTTCACATCAACGATGTCGCCCAGACCGCCGAGGTTGGTGACCTTCTGGATAAGAATCAGCTTCATGGTGCAGCTCCAATATATGTATTCGTTAGCGAGGCAGGCCCCGCAGCGTTTGGCTGTCCGAATATCCGAACGGTAGACCCGGCACCGCCCCCCGCCCAACGGGGGGGGCGGGGGGGGCGACGAAAGCCGCGCCC
>NZ_JASCOP010000254.1:0-827 GCF_029959395.1 Stenotrophomonas sp. PS02300 | reverse complement strand
CCTTCGTCCTTCGACAGCACGTACACTTCGCCTTCGAACTCGGTGTGCGGCTTGATCGAACCCGGCTTGCACAGGACCTGACCGCGCTGGACGTCGTCACGCTTGGTGCCGCGCAGCAGCAGACCGGCGTTGTCGCCTGCCTGGCCCTGGTCCAGCAGCTTGCGGAACATTTCCACACCGGTCACGGTGGTCTTCTGGGTGTCGCGGATACCGACGATTTCGATTTCTTCGCCGACCTTGATCACGCCGCGCTCGATACGACCGGTCACCACGGTGCCGCGGCCCGAGATCGAGAACACGTCTTCCACCGGCATCAGGAAGGTCTTGTCCACGTCACGTTCCGGCAGCGGGATCCAGGTGTCCAGCGCCTCGACCAGCTTGATGATGGCCGGCACGCCGATCTCGCTCTGGTCGCCTTCCAGCGCCAGGCGGGCCGAACCCGCGATGATCGGGGTGTCGTCGCCCGGGAAGTCGTACTTGCTCAGCAGCTCGCGGACTTCCATTTCGACCAGTTCCAGCAGCTCGGCGTCGTCCACCATGTCGGCCTTGTTCAGGAACACGACGATGTACGGCACGCCGACCTGGCGCGACAGCAGGATGTGCTCGCGGGTCTGCGGCATCGGGCCGTCAGCAGCCGAACAGACCAGGATCGCGCCGTCCATCTGGGCAGCACCGGTGATCATGTTCTTGACGTAGTCAGCATGGCCCGGGCAATCGACGTGGGCGTAGTGACGCTCGGTGGATTCGTATTCGACGTGTGCGGTCGAGATCGTGATGCCACGGGCCTTTTCTTCCGGCGCGGCGTCGATCGCGGAGTAATCCTTGAA
>NZ_JASCOP010000253.1:0-937 GCF_029959395.1 Stenotrophomonas sp. PS02300 | reverse complement strand
CACGGCCGGCACGGTTGATTTCGGGCCCTCCGACACGCCGCTGTCCAGCGAAGAGCGGGCCCAGGCCGGCCTGGGCCAGTTCCCGTCCGCCATCGGCGGCGTGGTCCCGGTGGTGAACATCGACGGCCTGGAAGCCGGCAAGCTGCGCCTGAGTGGCCCGCTGCTGGCCGACATCTTCCTGGGCAAGGTCAAGACCTGGAACGACCCGGCCATCGTGGCCGCCAACCCGGGCGTGAAGCTGCCCGACGGCAAGATCACCCTGGTCCACCGTTCGGACGGTTCGGGCACCACCTTCAACTTCTCCAACTACCTGTCCAAGGTCAGCCCGGACTGGAAGAGCAAGGTCGGCGAAGGGACCTCGGTGCAGTGGCCGGACGGCGTGGGTGGCAAGGGCAATGAAGGCGTGGCCTCGTACGTGAAGCAGATCAAGGGTTCGATCGGCTACGTCGAGCTGGCCTACGCGCTGCAGAACGGCATGCCGTATGCCTCGATGCAGAACGCGGCGGGCAACTGGGTGCAGCCGACCGCCGACAGCTTCGCTGCGGCCGCGGCCAGCGCCGACTGGGCCAGCGCCAAGGACTTCAACCTGGTCATCACCAACGCCCCGGGCGACCAGGCGTGGCCGATCACCGCCACCAATTTCATGCTGATGCACAAGCAGCCCAAGGATGCCAAGCGCAGCAAGGACACCCTGGCGTTCTTCACCTGGGCCTTCCAGGACGGCCAGGCCCAGGCCAGCGAACTGCACTACGTGCCGCTGCCGGCAGAACTGGTGAAGCAGATCGAAGCCTACTGGGCTGTCGAGTTCAAGTGATGCACCCAGGCCCGCGTTCCAACGCGGGCCTGGCTGGATGTAGCGCCGGGCCCTGCCCGGCCCAACCCCACCGTTTTCTTGGGCCCCCGCCGTTCCCATGAATGCCAATGCCCACCCTGCACC
>NZ_JASCOP010000252.1:0-1077 GCF_029959395.1 Stenotrophomonas sp. PS02300 | reverse complement strand
CCCGGCTGCTAAGTAAGCCTGCCCCACAGCGCTGGTTGAACGCACGCGGCGCCTTGGGCGCCGCTTCTTTTTTGGGGGTCACTCGGTAGCGGAGGGCCACCGCGTCCAGCAATACGGGTACTCGCCTACCTTTGTAGCGAGTCCCGAACGAACCGGGTTCTGCATCAGGTTGTCGGCCTGGGCGAGCAGGGATTCGTCGGAGCGCACGCAATGATCGTAGAACCCGCGTTGCCACAAGGCCCCTTCGCCGCCTCGGTGCAGATTCACTGCGCGCGAGGAGCGGGATTTGAACGCCTGCATGCACCGGCTGATGTTGCCGTTGCCCAGTTGCATCAGCCAATGGACATGGTCAGGCATGACCACCCAGGCGAGCGTGCGCGAACGCTTTTCACGGTCTGAGCAACGCAGGGCTTCGATGACGCATTCCACCGTGGCGTCATCAATGAAGATGCGTTGGCGGTCGGCCACGGTAGTGGTGAGCATGTAGGAGGCGCCTTGGATGGAGCGGCGGCCGATGAGGAGACGTGAGCTGGACATGCCCACAGGGTGGTATTTACCCGTAGCGGGCAGTATCCGGCAATTGCGTATGGGGGTGCAGGAACCGCGTGCAACGTGATGTCGGGAAAACGGCCGATGCGGAAAAGAAAAAACCCCGCTGCGTGAGCAGCGGGGTTTTGGGGTGTAAACCCTGGCGATGACCTACTCTCGCATGGCTTGAGCCACACTACCATCGGCGCAGCTGCGTTTCACTTCCGAGTTCGGGATGGGATCGGGTGGTTCCACAGCGCTAATTTCACCAGAGAGACGGTTGGAGCAGCGCGGTGCGCCAGCTCAGCATTCTTGTCTCCCGTGTCACACGACCGACGGTCGTGTGCTACCGGTGCAGACTCCCGAAAAGCGGGGGCTTGCAAAAAAAGGAAAACCCCACTGCATCTGCAGCGGGGTTTTCGGGGTGTAAACCCTGGCGATGACCTACTCTCGCATGGCTTGAGCCACACTACCATCGGCGCAGCTGCGTTTCACTTCCGAGTTCGGGATGGGATCGGGTGGTTCCACAGCGCTAATTTCACCAGGGAG
>NZ_JASCOP010000251.1:0-1113 GCF_029959395.1 Stenotrophomonas sp. PS02300 | reverse complement strand
CCCCCCCCACCCCGGCCCCCCCCCCCGGGGGGGGGGGCGGGCGGGCGCCGGCCGGGGGGGGGGGGGGGCCCCCCCCCCCCCCGCACCCCCGGCCACAACCAGGGCAGGCGCGCACTCAGCCGCCCGCCCGCCACCAGCAGGTCCGGATCGGCCGCGATCAGGTCCCAGGGCCCGGGGTCGACGTCGCGCACCCACGCGTCCGCATTTTCCACGGCCACCACCCGGTGGCCCTGGGAACGCAGCAGCGCGCATACCACTTCGACAGCGTCCGCCTCGGCGGCAGGCAACAGCACCATCACCCGCAACGCGCGCGATGGCACGGCAGCGGACGCGCCCGGGCGCGGCGCGGCGGGCGCGGCGGCGGCGGGTGCAAGCGCCGGCCATGGCAGCGTCAACTGGAACTGGGTGCCACGACCGCGCTGACTGTCGACGTCCAGGCGCCCCCCCATGGCGTGTGCCAGGTCGCGGCTGATGGCCAGTCCCAGCCCGCTGCCGCCAGGGTGGGCGGCGGTGTCTGCCGCTTCGACCTGGCTGAAGCGCTGGAACAGCCGCCGCACCTGCGCCGGGCTCATCCCCGGACCGGTGTCGGACACACACAGCACCAGCCCGCGATCCTCCGGCCCGGTGCGCGCGCTCAGGCTGACCTGTCCGTGCGCGGTGAACTTGAGGGCGTTGCCCAGCAGGTTCAGCAGGATCTGGCGCAGGCGCTGCACGTCGCCGTGGAAGCAGGCGCCGGGTGCGAACGTACTGGTCCAATGCAGCGCCAATGCCTTGCCCTGCGCCACCGGCAGCAGCAGCGCGTGCAGCTCACGCATCACCTCCACCAGCTCGAAGGGCGCTGGATGCAAGCGCAGGCGGCCTGATTCGATACCGGCCAGGTCCAGCGCATCGTCCATCAACTGCAGCAGGTGGTGCCCGGCCTGCTGCAGGCTGCCGACCTGCTCGCGCTGCACGGGCGACAACGGCGACTGCAGCAGCAGCTCGCTCCAGCCGAGTACCGGCGTCAATGGCGCACGCACCTGGCGGCCCAGTTCGGCCAGGAAGCGGGTGCGCTGCATCGAATCCTGCTCGGCCCGCTGCTGGCGCGCGCGCACCTGGCGCCGGTGCGCGCGT
>NZ_JASCOP010000250.1:0-1146 GCF_029959395.1 Stenotrophomonas sp. PS02300 | reverse complement strand
ACGCGCGGGAAGGTGGGCTTCGGCGGCGGCGTCGTGGCCGGCACGCCAGGCTGGGCGGCCGGCAGCGGGCCGGTGGCCGGCGCAGGCGCAGGCGCTGGCGATGGCGGGTAGCTGGTCGTCGATCCGATCGGTGCGGTCGCCACCAGCTTGAGCAGCGCGGCCCAGTCCTGCCGGTTGAAGTTGCACTCGTCTTCGCGTCCGGGGGTGCAGCCCATGTCGTAGGGATCACTGGAGGGGGCCGGCGGCAGCTGGATGCGGCCGCTGCGGTCCAGCGACAGCTTGCGCATGGCCACCGTGTTCATGACATTGCCGCCGATCAGGTACAGCGTGTGGTCGCCGCCCATGTTGGCCGCGATCACTACCTCGCAGTGCGATTTCCAGTTCGCCACCGTGCCGCCGCTGAGCTGTTGCACCAGCCCGGCGTAACTCAACGATTCGTTGCGGCCGCGCAGGTAGCACAACAGGTCGCCGGGCGCGGGCTTTTCCTGCGCCGGATCCGCCATCCGGTAAGGGCCGGTGTTCTGGTAAGCGGCGCGGATGTAGTCGATGTGGCGCGGCGAGCGGGTGAAGCCGGGCACCCCGGCGCGGCTCATCACCCAGGAGATGAAAGCGGCCGACCACGGGTTGTCGATCAGGAAGGCGCGGCAGTCGCTGTCGGTGTAGCGCGTACCGAACGGCTCCATGCAGCTGGTTGCGCCAGGCTGGCTGCCCATCGGCCCCAGCGTGCCGCTGTCGCGCCAGTAGCTGACCACGCGCTGCCACGCGGGCATGCCGTCGTCGGCGAGATACTCGCGTTCGGCCTCGCTCACGCCAAGGTTGCGGGCACGCCCTTCACCGTCGATGAAAGGCCGGTACCACAGGCGGTGCTCGTTGCAGGCGGTGCGCACGATGCTCGCCGCCAGCGGGCTCAGGCCGTAGCGCGGCGGGATGTCGCAGACTTCGGCGGCGGCGGCGGTGCCCGGCAGCAGCAGGGCCATGGGCGAAAGACAGGCAAGCAGGAGCAGGGGGCGCATGCGCGCTCTCCATTCGGGGGCATGGGAAGCCTCGCAGAGCCGGCAAGGACGTGCCGTGAAATCCACGGCGGCGCACCCCCCACCGGCGTGGGCCAACCCCTACGCCGGTGGTGTGGGCCCGTTGGGGCTGGGG
>NZ_JASCOP010000024.1:0-41326 GCF_029959395.1 Stenotrophomonas sp. PS02300 | reverse complement strand
CGACCGTGTCGGGCACGGTCGGCACGTCCGGGTCGATGCACAGCAGGGCGAAGGAGCGGGTGCCCTCGGGCACGTCGCTCCACGCCAGCGGCGGATTGCGGTTGGCGGCAAAGCCCTTGGCATCGCCCGCGGCGAACGTGGCGGGGATCGGTGCGCCGTTGCGCAGGGCGGAACTGGTCAGTTTCATTGCAACGTTCTCCTTACGCTTCCGGATAGCCAAGCCGCACCGCGACGGGGGTGAGCTGGGCGAACGCGGACCCCAGCGCCTCGCGGTAGTGGCGCCAGTGACCGGCCGGCAGGCGTGCCGGGCCCAGCGTCCGCGCCGGCGGCAGCTGCACGCCGAACAGGCTGCCCAGCTGCGCGGCCATGGCCTCGGGGTTGTTGCCGATGTCATCGACGCGCACGAGGGCGTGCGGGTACAGGTCCTGCTCGTGCAGCGTGGCGATCTGGGTCAGCGAACGGGTCAGCCATTCGGCCGCTTCGTTCACCGAGTTCACCGCGAACGGCGTCGGCGCGCCATGTGCCAGCCACTGCAGCAGCATGTCGCGCGGGTCGCGCAGCACCAGCAGCAGGCGGCCTTCCGGCAGCTGCGGACGCAGCGACCACAGCAGCGCGTTGTCCCACCACAGCAGCCAGTCGATGACGTTGGCGTCGGCCAGGCCGCGCTCGGGCAGCTGCGCGCGCCACTGCTCGACCAGCTGTTCCGGCGCCAGCTTGCCGGTGGAGAGGTCCTGCAGCGTGTGGTAGCTCTGGAAGCCATCGTTGGGCGGGTTGGGACCGAAACGGTCGCCGCGCAGCACCTTGCTGCCGGCGGCGATGGCCGCGATGACCCGCTCCACGCCCGAGCCCGGCGCGCCCCAGACGAACATCGGGCGCGCGCTGATCGTGTCGGGAATGCTGCCGGATTCCGGCCAGGTCAGTGGCGCCTTGGCCTGCGGCGGCAACGGCAGGCGCTGCGAGGATTCGGAGGCATGCAGGTCAGCCCAGGTCGACAAGGCCGCATCAAACTGGCCGGCGCGGTCCTGCACGCTGCCCAGCCACGCACGCAGCGCACCGCGGTCGGCTTCGGGCTGGGCATCGACCAGCGCCTTCACGTGGGCGACCGCGGCCGCCGGGTCGCGCGCCAGCAGGGCATCCACCAGGCGGGTTTCGCCGCTGGCACGGCCGGGTTCAATGGCGATGATCTGGCGCGCCACCGCTTCCGCGGCGGCGGCATCGCCGGCCATGTCGTGCAGGCGCAGGCGCGCTTCCAGCGCCGGCAGGTGGCCCGGCACGGCCGCGATCCAGCGATCGGCCACGGCGGCGGCCTCGGCACTGCCGACCACTTCAATGGCCAGGCGGGCCATCCACAGGTTGTGTTCCTGCGGGTGCGTTTCCAGCGCGGCGTCCAGGGTGTCGCGGGCCTGCTGCTCGCGGCCCAGGCGCTGCCAGGCCATCAACAGCAGCTGCAGGGTCTGGCGGTCGGCCGGCCACTGTTCCAGCACCGGCAGCAGGTGTTCCAGCGCCTGCAGCGGCTGGCTCGACTGCAGGGCCAGCTCGCCGGCCAGGCGGCGCATCGCGGGGGTGTCGGTCTCGGGCTGGGCCAGCACCTGGCCCACGATGGCGGCGGCGTTTTCGGTATTGCCCTGGCGCAGGGCCAGCTGCACCAGCAGGCCGTGCAGCGAGGTGATGCCCGGGTTGATCTCCAGCACGCGGCGGAAGGCCTGCTCGGCAAACGCCAGCAGGTCCTTGCCCAGGTAGGCAAAGCCCAGCGCGTACAGGATGCGTGCGTCGTTGGGCAGCGCCTGGCTGGCGGCCGAGAGCAGCGCCAGCGCGCGGTCGGCATCATTGCGGCGCAGCGCGATCATGCCCTGCAGCGCCACCACTTCCGCGTTGTCCTCCTCCACGCGCGCGGCCGTGCGGGTGATCCGCTCGGCCTCGTCCACGTCGTTGCGCGACAACGCCAGGTGGGCCTGCATCAGGTAGGCCGACAGTTCGTTGGGGTTGAGTTCGGCGGTGCGGTCCAGCGCGCTGTTGGCGGCGTCGAACTGGCGCAGCGCCAGCAGCAGGCCGGCATGCTGCAGGTGCAGTTCGGCGTTGTCCGGGGCCAGTTCCAGCCCGCGCTGCAGGCTGTCCAGGGCGCCGTCGTACTGGCCCTGCTGCTGCAGCGCCAGGGCCAGCCAGCGGTGCGCCTGCGGCTGCTCCGGCTCGGCCTGGATCCATTCGCGCGCCAGCTGCGCGGCTTCTTCCACTGCGTTGCGGCGCAGGGCTTGGAGAATAGTGTCTTGCATGACGGTCCGGCTTGGGGTCAAACCCCGATTGTAGAACACCGGCGCCGGCGCGCCGGGCCGGGCCTCAGCGCAGCGCTTCCAGGCTCAGCCGCTGGGCCACCCAGCGTTCGGAGAAGCCATCGCCGCGCCAGTTTTCCAGGAAGCCGCAATGGCCGCCCCACGGGGCGATTTCCAGCCGGGCATGGGCCGGCAGGCGCCAGCCGTTGAAGGTGGCATAGGGAATGACCGGGTCGTCCTGGGCCATCAGGATGTCGGCCGGGACATCCAGCCCGGCCAGGCGGTCGCCGGCGATGGAATAGCCGTCGAAGTAGGCCTGCAGGGTGCCGAATTCGGTGTGGTGTTCCACCAGCCAGGCGGTCAGCGCGCGGATGTCCAGCTTCAGCACGCGGTCGTCCCAGTCGCTCAGCTCGGGGAACAGATCGCGCTTGCGGCGCAGCGAACCGGCCCACTTGCGGCGGAAGTACCAGTCGTACATCGCCGGGCCGTTCTCGATGCTTTCCATGGTGATCGCCGGGTCCAGCACCGGGCAGACCGAGGCCACCCGGCGCAGCGGCACCCCGGCCGAGGGCGCGCGCAGCGCCAGGCGCAGCACGAAGTTGCCGCCCAGCGAGTAGCCGGCGGCCACCAGCGGCAGCTGTGGCCAGCGCCGGGCGATATCGCCGGCGGCCTGCACCACTTCGTCGATGCGGTTGGAGTGGAAGATGCCGGGGTTGAGGTGGTGGGTGTTGCCGTGGTCGCGGAAGTTCAGCCGCACCACGTCATAGCCGGCCTCGAGCATGCGCGCGGCGGTCATGCGCATGTAGCTGGATTCGGAACTGCCTTCCCAGCCGTGCAGCAGCAGCGCCATGCCGACCGGTTCACGGCCTTCGATGCGGCTGTGCCAGCCCTGCAGGCGCACGCCTTCGCCGCCGTCCAGGATCAGCTCTTCGGTGACCGCGCCGGTGGCGGCCAGCAGCACCAGGCCGCGCTGCATGCGCATGCGGCTGGAGCTGAGCATCGACTGCAGGTGCGGGTTGCGCAGCCAACGCGGCGGACAGTAGTCGGCAGCGGTCAGCATCGCGCTATTCGGCGTTCATGGCCGCCACGATGCGCGCACGCGAGGTTTCCGCGATGCGGCGACGGCCTTCCAGGTCATGGGTGCCAATGGGCGCGAGGAAATGCACCTCGGCCCGCCGTGCCGGTTCCCCCAGCAGGCGCAGGAAGTTGGCGAAGAAGCTTTCGCGCTCGCCGAACGCGACCACGGTCTGCGCGTCGCCGCGCACGCCGTAGCGCAGCGCCACCGGCTGTACCGGTACCTGGGTTTCCACTGCGGCCTGGAAGATGCGGGCATGGAACGGGCCCACTTCATGGCCACCGCGGGTGCGCCCTTCCGGGAACACGCCCACCGCCTTGCCCTGCTGCAGGCGCTCGACCATCAGCTGCATCACCCCGCCCAGCGATTCGGTGCTGCCGCGCTGGTGGAAGATGGTCTGCCCGCGTGCGGCCAGCCAGCCCACCACCGGCCACCCGGCGATTTCGCGCTTGGCCACGAAGCCCATCATGCGCTGGCTGTGCAGCATGGAGATGTCCACCCAGCTGACATGGTTGGCCACGAACAACACCGCGCCGGGCAACGGCGTGCCGATGCGGCGCAGGCGGAAGCCGAAGATCCACATCAGCCCGCCCGACCAGGCATTGACCAGCAGGTGCTCAAGCGTACGCCCGCCCACGCGCAGGTTGCCCCACGGCGGCAGCATGCCGATCAGGAGCAGCGGCAGGAAAAGCAGCAGGTGGACCAGCAGCAGGGGAACGCGGTACAGGTAACGGCACACACGCGCCACGCCGCCACGCGAGGCCGAAGGGGGGGAAGTCATCCGCGAACGATACCCGAGCGCTGCGGGGTCTGCCAGCGTGGCGGGCCATCCGCCACAGCAGGTCAAGCCCAGCTCAGCCCGGGCGGACCGCCGGGACCACGGCCAGGGTCAGCCGCGAGGTGCAGACCAGCTTGCCGGCCTCGTCTTCGATGCGGATGTCCCACACGTGGGTGCTGCGGCCCACGTGCACGGCGCGCGCGGTACCGGTGACGGTGCCACCGCGCTGGGCGCGGATGTGGTTGGCGTTGATCTCCAGGCCCACGCAGACCTGTTCGCGGGTATCCACGCACAGGTTGCCGGCGCTGCTGCCCAGGGTTTCGGCCAGCACCACCGAGGCGCCGCCGTGCAGGATGCCGTAGGGCTGGCGGGTACGCGCGTCGACCGGCATGGTGGCCTGGACCCAGTCGTCACCGGCGGCGGTAAAGACGATGCCGAGGTGTTCGATCAGGGTGTTGCGGCTGAGCGCGTTGAGCGCCTCGATCGAGACCGGCTCGCGGAATACCTGGGACATGCAGCGCCTCCGTGGAACGACAAGGAATTACAGGATGGGCACCAGGCCGGCGCCGAACGCGGTGAGCATGCGCACCAGCAGCCACTTCGGGCCGACGTTGACCTCGGGGAAGTCGCCCACGGCGGTGTAGCAGCTGTGGAAGTCCGGGTCCTGGCGGCGCAGCGGCTCGGGGCAGTTCGGGCCGGGCTGGAATTCGTAATCGGTGGCGTAGCGCCACGGCCAGAAATCGAGCACGGGCAGTGCCTCGGAGGCCTTGCCCACGCTGTAGTTCAGGCCCGACAGCACCGGCGGCTTGGTGCGCGGCGCCACCACCCAGGAGTTCTTGGGGTGGATGTCGCGCAGGATGCTCTGCGCCAGCGCTTCGGCGAAGGCCGGGTCATCGATGATGACCGCGCCTTCGGTGTTGTAGTTCTCGCTGCGCGGGTCGAAGTTGTGGGTGCCGATCACGCCGATGCGGCGGTCCACCACCAGCGATTTGGCGTGCAGGCCCATGCGCGCGCCGCTGCGGGTCACCGGCAGCGGCTTGTTCACCGCTTTGGTGCCCAGGAACGAGGGCCGGGTTTCGGCACGCAGCACGCGGCGTTCCACCACGCTGCCGTCGGTACGGCGGCGCGCGGCCGGGCCGGGGGTGGGCTGGGGGCGGTCGCCGGCGTCGTCGGTGGCAGGCACGGTGCCGGCGTCATCCTGTTCCTGCGCGACGGGCTGTTCGGTGGCGCCCGTGGTGTCCGCGCTGCGCCGGTTGCTGCCGCTGCTGCGCGCGTTGCTGCCGGCCGCGCTGCCGCCCAACAGGCTGCTGCGTCCGCTGTCGGTGCTGGGCGCGGTGCCCAGCGGGGCCGGCACCAGGTTGCGGTAGTCGACCGGGGCATCCAGCGGGAACGGCTTGAATTCGTAGATGTTGAAGCCCAGCTCGCGCAGGTTGCGACGCTTGTACTTGTAGGACAGCGCGTAGACGATCGGGTTGTCGGTGGCGGCCAGGCTGTTGGTGGAGACCACGATGCGCGGCGGCTGTTCGCGCTTGCGCAGTGCCTCGAACAACTTGCGCGCCGGCTTGGACAGCACCAGGTACGGGGTCTGCAGCAGCACTTCGGTCTGCGCGCCGGCGATCAGCGAATCCAGCTGCGGCTCGGTGACGTGCTGGCCGTTGGCCGGCTGGCTGGCGCGCTCGCGGCGATGCTTGCGCGGCAGGTCGGCCACATAGCGCACCGAACGCACCGGCAGCGCGGTATCCACGAACATGCGCTGGATGTAGGCCGGGTCGACCGCTTCATCGATCACCTGCTCCACCCGCGCCGGGCGGCGGTAGTCGGCCGGCGGCATGGCCGGGGCGCCCTGCTTGAGCAGGGTATTGCCCACGTCGTTCAGGCGCTCGGCCGGCACGCTGCGCTGGGCGTGCCAGAACGCATCGAAGTTGGCAGCCATGCCGCGCGCTTCGGGCCCGGCCAGCAGCACGTCGCGGTCGCGGAAGTTGTATTCGCTGTCCCAGTCGTAATAGTCGTCCTGGTAGTTGCGCCCGCCCACCACGCCCAGCGCATCGTCGATCACCAGCAGCTTGTTGTGCATGCGCTGGTTGAAGCGGCGGAAGCAGCAGATCACGCTGCCGGCGTAATCGGCGTAGTTCAGCCGCGCCTTGCCGAAGGTCGGGTTGTAGACGCGGATCTCGAAATTCTGGTGGCTGCTGGCCAGCGCGGCCAGGATCTCCAGGTCGGAGATCGCCGAGAGCTGGTCGATCAGCACCCGTACCTTCACCCCGCGCCGGGCGGCGGCCAGCAGTTCGTCCAGCACCAGCCGGGCGCTGTCGTCCTTGTCGAAGATGTAGGTCTGCAGGTCGATGCTGCGGGTGGCGCTGCGGATCAGGTTGATGCGCGCCACCAGCGCGGTCTCGCCCTCGTCCAGGATGGTGGCGTAATGGCGCGGGGCCGCTTCGGTGGATTCACTGAAGGCCTGCCCGCCGAGGGCGCGCAGCGGCGAATCGAGCGCGCAGCGGTCGGGCTTGTCGCAATCAACAGTATGCGAACGTGCCTGTGCCGCAATGCCGGCCGCGCGCTCGCGCTGCGCGTTGGACAGCGACGCACAGCCGCTGCCCAGCAACAGAATTGCCAGCACTACCACCCGCAACAGGGGATTCACGGTTTCAGCGCCTCGTTGAGACGCGCACGCAGGACGAAGGTCACTCGATCACTCAGGGCTAGCTGCCAGCTGTCCATTCCATACCGGCCACGCTGGACGGTACCGCGGCTGACCACGTCGCAATCATACCCGGCCCGGGGGCAGGACGCCGGTTCAACCTGAAGGGTCTCCGGGTGGGACACCCCGCGCAGGATCAACCGGCCATGGATGCCGCCGCCCTTTTCGACCAGCTGTGGGTCGTAGGGCACCGAATCGAACTCCACCACCGGGTAGCGCCCGGCGTCGAAGAACTCCTCGCCGCGCATCCAGCCGGTGTAGCGGTCCTTGCCGGGGATCTCGACGTAGCCGGTGAACATGCGCAGATGGACCTGGTGGCGGCCATCGGACAGCACGTCGATACGGCCTTCAAAGCGCGGGAACACCCCTTCGATGCGCTGGCCCAGCCGGGTGCGGATCTCGAAGCCCAGGCGCGAGCGCGCCGTATCCAGCTCCATCACCTGCTTGGGTGCGGCCTGGGCCGGGGGCAGGGCCGGCACCGGGGGTTCGGCACGCGCCACCCCCGCCGCCAGCCCGAGCAGACAGCACAACAGGGTTTTTACTGCTGTCACGGCTTACGGCCACCAGAACTGGGTCAACGTCGCCGCGCCGGGTTCGATGGTGGAATCACCCTTGAAGGTAAGGACTGCGATACCGCCCGGCGCCATGCCACGGTAGTCGCTGCTGGATCCGTCGGTCAGGAACGGCACCAGCTGCTCCAGGCCTGGGTTGTGCCCGACCACCAGCAGCCGGTCTACCTCCCAGCGCTTTTCGATGACGTCGGTGAGCGTCCCGGGGGTAGCGTCGTAGATCCGGTCTTCCAGCATCTTCTCGACAAATCCGGTTTTCCCGAGCACCGCTTCCAGGGTCTCCCGGGTACGCCGCGACGGGGAACACACCACACAATCAGGCAACAGGTTGTTTTCGGTCAGCCATTTGCCCGCAGCTTCGGCTTCGGCAAGACCCACCGGCGAAAGGGGTCGGTCGATATCTTCTTGCCCGTTGGCCGCAGGTTCGGCATGGGCGTGGCGCAGCAGGATCAGTTCTCGCATAAGGCTCTCTTCTGGCTCAGGCAATCTTCAACCACTTCAACAGTGGCTCCCAGTCACTCTGGTGCTCGCGCACCTGCGCGGAGCGGTAATCGAACAGGCTGCGGCCCAGGCCGGTCATGACCACGTAACCCTGGGTATCGCGCAGCTTGGCAACCACCGGGTACGGCCACTCCTCCAGCATCTGCTCGGCCTGGCGGGAGGTCTGGGTCCATGGTTTGGTGCGGTTGAGCACCAGCCCCACCGGCAGCTTGCGCTTGTGCACGCGCGGCACCTTGGACAGGGTGTTCAGGAAGCCGACGATGGCTTCGATGTCCAGCGCCGAGGGCAGCACCGGCACCACCACGGCGTCGGCCACGTCCAGGAAGGCGTCCAGCTCACCGGCGCGGGCCCCGGCGGGGGCGTCGATGACCAGGACCTCGGTATCGTCGGGCACGTGCTTGAGCGGGTGCTTGCCGCTGGCATCGATGGGCAGCACCGCGCTTTCCAGCCCGGCACGGCGTTCGGCCCAGCGGGTGCTGGAGCCTTGGGGGTCGGCGTCGGCCAGTACGGTCCGTTTGCCGGCCAGGGCGGCCTGCGCCGCCAGGTGGGTGGCAATGGTGGACTTGCCCACCCCACCCTTGGAACCGGCTACCAGGATCGTCTTCATGCCAGCCTCGCTTCCGGGGAACGTGACCCGAGCGTACACCGCCCTCCGTGATGGAGATAGTCGCGCGGCTGAACCTCCTGCATCCCGCGCTGCTTTGCTATCGTGCGCGATCCAATGGACTGCAAGCCGGCATGAGCGAGTTACAGGACCTCAGCGCGTTGATCCGCGCCAATACCCCGCTGATCGTGATCGAGACCCAGGACGAGGGTCGTGTGGTGGAGCTGTTCCGGCAGACCCTGATGCATGTCTGGCGGGCCCTGCACCGCTGGTCCATCACCGAAGGGCTGCGCCGGATCGACATGGACCGCGAGGACGACGCGGTTGGCCCGCCCGATGCCAGCTCGGCCCTGCAGATGATCCGCCAGGCCGACCAGCGCGGCATCTACCTGCTGCTCGATTTCCATCCCTACCTGGGCTATGCCAGCCACCAGCGCGCGCTGCGCGACCTGATCCAGCGCCGCCACTGCGAGGCCCACGTGCTGGTGCTGATCGGCGCCAAGGTGGAGCTGCCGGCCGAGCTGGAGGCGCTGGCCACCCGCTTCAACCCGCGCCTGCCCGACCCCAACGCGCTGCTCAAGATGCTGCGCGAGGAAGTGGCCGCGTATGCACGCGAGAACGGTGGCCGCCGGGTTGAAGTGGACAACGATGCGGTCAAGAAGATCCTGCACAACCTGCGTGGGCTGAGCCTGGTGGATGCACGGCGGATCGCCCGCCAGCTGATCTTCGCCGACGGCGCGATCAGCCAGGACGACCTGCCGCAGCTGGCCAAGCTGAAGTTCGAGCTGCTCAACCGCGCCGGGCAGCTGCATTACGAATACGACACCACCCGCTTCGCCGACGTGGCCGGGGCCAACCGGCTCAAGCGCTGGGTCAACCAGCGCCGCCCGGTGTTCCTGGGCGGCCAGGGCCCGGCCGGGCTGGACCCGCCCAAGGGCATGCTGCTGCTGGGCGTGCAGGGCTGCGGCAAGTCGATGCTGGCCAAGGCCACCGCCGCCGGCTTCGGGGTGCCGCTGCTGCGGCTGGACTTCGGCAGCCTGTACGACAAGTTCCACGGCGAGACCGAGAAGAACCTGCGCGAGGCGCTGGCCTCGGCCGAGCAGCTGGCGCCGTGCGTGCTGTGGATCGACGAGATCGAGAAGGGCCTGGCCAGTGGTGGCGAGGACGGCGGCGTGTCCCGCCGCGTGCTGGGCCACCTGCTGACCTGGCTGGCCGAGCGCAAGAGCCAGGTGTTCATCGTGGCCACCGCCAACCAGGTGCATGAGCTGCCGCCGGAGCTGCTGCGCAAGGGCCGCTTCGACGAGATCTTCTTCGTCGACCTGCCCGATGCCAATACCCGGGTGGAGCTGCTGCGCCTGCACCTGGGCCGGCGCACGCTCAACGCCGACGACTTCGCGCTGCCGGCGCTGGCGGCGGCCAGCGATGGTTTCTCGGGGGCGGAAATCGAGCAGGCCGTGGTGGCCGGGCTGTATGCGGCGCATGCCGAAGAGCGTGCGCTGGACACCGAGCTGCTGATGACCGAGATCCGCGGCAGCCGCCCGTTGTCGGTGCTGATGGCCGAACAGGTCAACGGCCTGCGCGACTGGGCACGCGGGCGTACCGTCAGCGCGGACGAATGATCACCGGTTCAACACCCACACCCATGCCGGCAGGGTAAGCAGCGACAGCAGGATGCCGTACCCCACCAGCGCCGCGGCCAACCGCGGCGCCAGCCGGTGTGAGATGGCCAGCGCGGCGGCGGTGATCATGGTCGGCATCGCCGATTCCAGTACATTCACCTGCAGCATCGCGCCCTGCAGGCCGAACGCCCACGCGATCGGCAGTGCCAGCGCCGGCATCAGCACCAGCTTCAGCACCAGCCCGATGCCCAGCGGCGCAAGTTCATCGCGCGAGAGCCGCAGGCGGATCGACAGCCCCACCGCCAGCATCACCAGCGGCAACATCGCATCGGCCAGCTGCTTCAGCCCGGTGGCAATCCAGGTGAGCGGCTGCACCGGCATCAGCGTCAGCGCGAACAGCAGCGCCCACAACGGCGGGAACCCGGCGATGCGGCCCAGCACCTGGCGCGCGGTGGGCGGCGCATCGCCGCTGTAGCGGGCGATCACGTACAACCCGAACGTGGAGAGCAGCACGAACGTGCCGAACTGGTCGTACACCACCGCATACGGCAACGCGTGGTCGCCCAGCAACGCGCGCACCATCGGGTAGCCGATGAAGCTGGAATTGGCCAGCGCCACGCAGATCAGCAGCACGGCATGCACATCGCGCGCGAACCCGAACAGGCGCGTGGCCAGGCTGACCAGTGCCACGGTGGCCAGCATCAGCAGCCACGGCGTGGCCATCAGCCCAACCAGGCTGGTATCCAGCTGCAGTCGCGGCACATAGGTAAGCACCGCCGCCGGCAGGCATACCAGCAGCACCACGCGGTTGAGCACTTCGGCGCTGTTGTCGGGCAACGCGCGCAGGCGCGCGAACAGCATGCCCAGGCCGAGCATGGTCAGGATCAGGGCAAACGCATCAAAGGCCATCGGGCCAGCCTAGCGGAAGTTGCCGCAGCGCCGGCCCCGACGATGGTCGAAGCCGGCGTGGACTAACTGCGTTACGGCCAGGCCGGCGGCTGCGCCGCCCAAGCCTGCTGCACCTGGGCCAAGGTGGCACGTTCGGTGTCGCGCCAGCCCGGCAGTGCCTGCGCGTAGCCGTCGCTGGTGGTCCAGCGCTGCGGCTCGGTGCGCACGGCGGCGGCATACCACTGCACCGCTTCGTCCTTGCGACCCAGCGTCCACAACGCCAGCGCGTAGGTCTGCGGCACCCACGATGCGTTGCCGCGCAGGCCCTGCTGGGCGCTGTGCCACTGCACCAGGGCCGCCTCGGCATCACCTTGGCGGAACAGGTCCCAGCCATGGTTCCAGCGCACCATGCGGCCCGGCACCGAGGTGCCCGGTGCATTCTTTTCCGCATCGGCATACAGCTCGCGGCCCAGCTCCGGGCGGCCCTGCGCATAGGCCACGCTGGCCAGCTGCACGGTGGCTTCCAGCGCCTTGCGGCCACGTTCGCGTTGTTTCATCAGCTGGTCGACGACATCGCTGCTGTCGGCCGGCACGACCACGGGCGTGACCGCAGCCACGTCGTCGTCGAAGTAGAACTCCTGCAATGCCGGCAACGATTGCGCTGCCGCCCCGAACACTGTCATCCCCGCCGCCAGCACCATGCCGGTCAGCATCTTTCTTGCCACTGCCATACAAACTCCCCCAGGTTGTCACAACAACCTCCCTCCCCGATCCTAACCGCAGCTCGCCCGCGGTGCGAGTCCCGAAGGCCAGAAAATGCCCGGCTGATACAATTCCGCCCTTTCCGGCCGCCCTTGCGGTGGCCGTGCCAGCCGTCAGCACGGGCCAGCCATGACCAGTACCGCCGAACTCACCTCGCCTTCGTCCGCCAACCTGCCTGCCGGGCCGCTGGACGACAGCTACACGCTGGACCACAAGTACACCCGTACCGATGGCCGCATTTACCTGAGCGGGGTGCAGGCGCTGGTACGCCTGCCGCTGATGCAGCGGCTGCGCGACCAGGCCGCCGGGCTGGACACCGCCGGCTTCATCAGCGGCTACCGCGGCAGCCCGCTGGGCGGCTTCGACCTGGAACTGTGGCGCGCCCGCCAGCACCTGGAGGCGGCGAAGGTGAAGTTCACCCCCGGCCTCAACGAGGACCTGGGCGCGACCATGGTCTGGGGCACCCAGCAGACCAACCTGTTCCCCGGGGCCAGGGTCCAGGGCGTGTACGGCATGTGGTACGGCAAGGGCCCGGGCGTGGACCGCTGCGGCGATGTGTTCAAGCATGCCAACGCTGCCGGCACCTCCGTGCACGGCGGCGTGCTGGCGCTGGCCGCCGACGACCACGCCTGCCGCAGCTCCACCCTGCCGCACGGCAGCGAAGATGAATTCGTCAGCGCGATGATGCCGGTGCTCAACCCGGCCGGCGTGCAGGACATCCTGGACATGGGCCTGCTTGGCTGGGCCATGAGCCGGTACACCGGGCGCTGGATCGGCTTCAAGACCATCGCCGAAACGGTGGAATCGTCCGCGTCGGTGCAGGTGGACCCGTTCGCGCGCCGGATCGTGCTGCCGGAAGACTTCGAGATGCCCGCCGGCGGGCTCAACATCCGCTGGCCGGACCCGCCGCTGGACCAGGAGATGCGCCTGCACCGCTATGCGGTCAAGGCCGCCCAGGCGTTCGCGCGCGCAAACGGCATCGACCGGGTGGTGATGGATTCGCCGCGTGCGCGGCTGGGCATCGTCACCACCGGCAAGAGCTACTTGGACGTGCTGCAGGCGCTGGAGTACCTGGGCCTGGACGAGCGCGCCTGCGCCGACATCGGCATCCGCGTGTACAAGGTCGGCATGACCTGGCCGCTGGAGCCGGAAGGCATCGCGCGCTTCGCCCAGGGGCTGGAAGACATCGTGGTGGTGGAGGAGAAGCGGGCCTTCATCGAGCGCCAGATGAAGGAACAGTTCTACAACTGGCCGGCCAGCGCCGGCCCGCGCCCGTCGATCGTGGGCAAGTACGACGAGCAGGGCGCGTGGATCCTGCCGTCCACCAATGAACTGACCCCGGCCACCATTGCCGGCGTGATCGGCCGCCGCATCCAGCGCTTCTTCACCAATGACTCCATCGAACAGCGCCTGCGCTGGATGGATGCCAAGGAAGCCGAACTGGCGCTGCCGCGCGCCAGCTTCCCGCGCGTGCCGCATTACTGCTCGGGCTGCCCGCACAACACCTCCACCCGCGTGCCGGAAGGCTCGCGCGCGCTGGGCGGCATCGGTTGCCATTACATGGTCACCTGGATGGACCGCAGCACCGACACCTTCACCCACATGGGCGGCGAAGGCGTGACCTGGGCCGGGCAGGCCGCGTTCACCGACACCGAACACGTGTTCCAGAACCTGGGCGATGGCACCTATTTCCACAGCGGTTCGCTGGCGATCCGCCAGGCCATCGCCGCCGGGGTCAACATCACCTACAAGATCCTCTACAACGATGCGGTGGCGATGACCGGCGGCCAGCCGGTGGACGGCACCCTGACCGTGCCGCAGATCGCCCACCAGATGCGCGCCGAAGGCGTGCAGACGATCGTGCTGGTGAGCGATGAGATCGGCAAGTGGAACAAGCGCGAGCTGTTCCCCGAGGGCGTGGAATTCCACGACCGCGCCGAGCTGGATGCGGTGCAGAAGCAGCTGCGCGAAGTGAAGGGCACCAGCATCCTGATCTACGAACAGACCTGCGCCACCGAAAAGCGCCGTCGCCGCAAGCGCGGCAAGCTGGTCGACCCGCCCAAGCGCGTGGTGGTCAATTCGCTGGTCTGCGAGGGCTGCGGCGACTGCGGCCAGAAGAGCTTCTGCGTGTCGGTGCTGCCGAAGGAAACCGAATTCGGGCGCAAGCGCGATATCGACCAGTCCAACTGCAACAAGGACTATTCCTGCACCACCGGTTTCTGCCCCAGCTTCGTCACCGTGCACGGCGGCACGCTGCGCAAGGGCTCGCGCAGCGAGCGCAGCAGCCTGCTCGACAACCTGCCCGCGCCGACCTTCCGCAGCACGCTCGATCAGCCCTGGAACATTTTGATCACCGGCGTCGGTGGCACCGGCGTGGTGACCATCGGCGCGCTGCTGGGCATGGCCGGGCACCTGGAAGGCAAGGGTGCCAGCGTGCTCGACCAGACCGGCCTGGCCCAGAAGGGCGGCGCGGTCACCACCCATATCCGCATCGCCAAGCGCCCCGAAGACATCCATGCCGTGCGCATCGCCGCGGGCGAAGCCGACCTGGTGGTGGGCTGCGACATGGTGGTGGTCAACGATTACTGGGCACTGTCGAAGGTGCGCGCCGAGCGCTCGCAGGTGGTGCTCAACACCTATGAAGCCATGCCGGGCACCTTCACCACCCGCCCGGACATGCAGTTCCCGGCGGCCGACATCATTGCCGGCATCCGCGTGGCACTGGGCGGCCGCGAGCCGCTGCTGCTGGATGCCACCCAGCTGGCCACCGCGCTGCTGGGTGATGCGATTGCCTCCAACCTGTTCATCCTGGGCTACGCCTGGCAGCAGGGGCTGGTACCGATCTCGTTCGAGGCGCTGATGCGCGCGGTCGAGCTCAATGGCGCGGCGGTGGCGATGAACCAGCAGGCATTCGCATGGGGCCGGCTGGCCGCCGTGGATCCGCAGGCGGTGCAGCAGGCCGCCGGGCTGGTCCGCAACGGCCATACCGATGCCGAGCGCACCCCGGGCCCGCTGCATGACCTGCCGCCGGGCGAATGGGAAGGCAACGAATGGGGCGCCACTGCGGCACCGCGCGAAACCGGCGACGAGCGCGAACTGCGCGGCCTGCCCGGGCACGGCGGTGGCAGCGACGTGGCATTCCTGCCGCTGGATGACGAGCGCCTGTCGCGTTCGCTGGACGAGCTGGTGGAACGCCGCGTTCGCTTCCTCACCGAGTACCAGGACGCCGCCTATGCCGCGCGCTACCGCGCGCTGGTCGACCGCGTGCGTACGGCGGAATGGGACAAGGCCGGCAGCACCGCGCTGACCGAGACCGTGGCCCGTTACTACTTCAAGCTCATGGCCTACAAGGACGAGTACGAAGTGGCGCGCCTGTACACCAGCGGCGAATTCCAGCGCCGCCTGCAGCAGCAGTTCGAGGGCGATTTCCAGGTACGCTTTCACCTGGCCCCGCCGCTGTTCGCGAAGAAGGACGAACAGGGCCGCCTGATCAAGCAGGAATACGGTCCGTGGATGCTCAAGGCCTTCGGCCTGCTGGCCAAGCTGAAATTCCTGCGCGGTGGCACGTTCGACATCTTCGGCCGCACTGAGGAACGCCGTGGCGAGCGCCAGCTGATTGCCGATTACGAACAGACCGTGGCGTTGCTGCTGGACGGGTTGAGCGATGACCGCGTGGCGTTGGCGGTCGAGATTGCCAGCATTCCAGAACACATCCGCGGCTATGGACATGTAAAGGAAGCGCACCTGCATAAGGCCAAGGCCCGTGAAGCGGTGCTGCTGGCGCAGTGGCGCAACCCGAAGGCGCTGCACATCGTGCAGGTGGCGTAGCCCGCTGCGGAACGCAACGCATAAGTTGCATCGGCGAAAGGCAATCCATAGGTTGCCTTCTGCAGCCGCTGCTTCGACCGCAAAGTCACCGAACGACGACATTCAGCTCCATGTCGTCGTTCGATGACTCGCGTCCTAATGTAAGCGATCGGGCGCATGCCGATAGACCATGTGGATCGAATGGCCTGGTTCCATTGGAATGTATGCGTTCGCATACACTTGCTAACTTGTGTTCGCTCGCTTACATTTTTGTCATGGCTACGCTCAAGACTGCTGAAGATGTCGGCAATATCATCCGGCAGCGCCGAAAGGCGCTTGGATGGGATCAAGCGCGCCTGGCCTCCGAATCGGGCGTCAGCCGCCAATGGGTCGTGGATATCGAAAAAGGCAAGCCGCGCGCGGAGCTGCAGTTGGTATTGCGGGTGATGAACGTGCTCGGCCTGCGGCTGACAGCCGCAGACCAGCAAACGGAGGCCGCCCGCATTGCCATCCCTGCAGCGGGGCTGGACGACATCCTTGACCGCCACCGCGCGGTTCCTGCGGCATCACAAGGTGAAGACCCGAATCGCTTGCCGCTGTCATATGCCAAGATCCTGGAACGCGCACGCGCTGCCACCGGCCGCCAGAGCACCGCGGAACCGCCGAGCGTGCATGAAACGCCCCCGTCGTACACCGGCCAGCATCGGAAACCGAAATGAGTCTCCACGTGCTGATGCAGGGTGTACCCATGGGCACGTTGCGTCAGGATGCACATGGCAACCCGCACTTCGCGTACACCCCGGAATGGCACGGCGCAGCCGGGGCGTTCCCGCTGTCGCTGTGCCTGCCGCTCAGCGCAGCCACCCACGCGCCCGGCGCAGTGGCGGCTGCCGCGTGGGGGCTACTGCCTGATAACGACAACACGCTCCAAGGCTGGGCGGCGCGCTTCCACGTCTCGCCACGCAATCCGGTTGCCCTGCTTGCACACGTGGGCGAAGACTGTGCGGGCGCCGTCCAGTTCGTTGCATCCGAACGCGTTGAGGCGGTCATCGCAGGCCAGGCCGATGGCATCGAGCCCTTGAGCGATGCCCAGGTTGCCGCGCGCCTTTCACAGGTCCGGCGCGATGTCGGCAGTGGGCGCTGGCTTGGGGATATTGGCCAGTTCAGTCTCGCCGGCGCGCAGGCCAAGATTGCGTTGCTGAGGACGGATGACGGCTGGGCGGTGCCCAGCGGACGCATTCCCACAACGCACATCCTCAAGCCGCCCGGAAGTGACTACAACGGCTTCGTCGAGAACGAGATGTTCTGCCTGCGCCTTGCCCGCGCGATGGGCATGCCAGCGGCATTCTCCGAAAAAATCGAGATGGACGGAGAATCCGCCATCTGCGTGGAGCGCTATGACCGCAAGCGTACCGCCGACGGATGGATCCGCATCCACCAGGAGGACTTCTGCCAGGCGCTGGGCGTCATGCCGCAGATCAAGTACCAGAACCAGGGCGGACCCGGCGCCGCTGACCTTGCGGATGTCCTGTGGCAACACGCCAGCCGTCCGAAAGAAGACGTGGAGATGCTGTTCCGCGCCTTGGCGTTCAACTATCTGATTGGCGGGACCGATGCACACGCCAAGAACTACTCGCTGCTTCTGGACGGCGAGCAGGTCCGCCTGGCGCCGCTTTACGACATCTCCAGCGCACTGCCCTACCCGCAGTTGCAGAAGCGCAAGATCAAGCTCGCCATGAAAGTCGGTAGCCACTATCGCTGGTGGGACATCACGTTGCGCGATTGGCAGGCTACCGCCACGGCCATGCGCCTGGCCCCGGCCGTTGCGATGGAGATGCTGGCCAGCATGGCGCTCGAACTTCCCCGCGTGGCCGAGGAGCAGCGCCTGCAGTTGGAAGACGAGGGTATCGAACACCCCGTTCTGGAAACACTGGTCCAGGAGATCGCCTCCAGCTGCCAGCGTTGCCTCTCCAGATTTTCCAGCGAGAGCTGATCGCCCAAGCGGTCACGCGCAGGGGCCCAAGAGGTCGAATGCGTCAGCCAGGAATACCGGCGCTAGCAGGCTGGTCTATGATCGGGCGACGACAGGGACGATCGGAGGCCGGCGATGGACGACGACAGGAAACTGCGCGGGCCCCGGGTACTGAAAGTTCAGGACCCCTTCCACGACGCCCAGCTGCTGCGCGACGTGGCGATCATCAACACACGGACAATTGAAGCACTCGGGGCACTGCCACCGGGTGGTTTACCGATCCTGCCCAAGCGCAGGCCGCTTCCGCGGTTGCCGGAAACACCGATGCCCATTGGGCGCGATGATGAGGAAAGTGCGATGCCGAAGTTACCCATGCAGGTTGCCGCCGTCGCCAGCCTGGCGCTGGCCGCCTGCGCCACGCCCGGGGCGGCCACGCCCACGGCCACACAGATGCAGGAGAACGTGCCGGTGTCCTCCGTCCGCTATACCTATCCCGAGACGCCGGTACTGACCAGCGGTGAGTTGGTGCCCGAAGGTGATCCTGCCATCGCAGCGAAGATGAACTACAAGCCGGTGGACTGGCCGTTGCGGTTTGAGAAGCATAGCTTCGAGCCGCGCTGCTACGACACGCTCGAATGCCAGGTTGTTTATGACGGCTTCGCCTTTGGCCGCGACAAGCCGACCAAGTCTTCTGCGTCCTACGGTGACGATTACCTCAAGGGATGGAACGGGAGCTACGGAGCTGTCCCCAACTTCGTTTCGCCAGCAAAGGTCACCTGGAGGTCGAAGGACGGAACATTGCACGAAGCCGAGATTGATATCGGGGCCATCTTCAAAGACGAACTGGTTCACCACTTCGTCCCGCGTGAAGAAGCCGCTGATCTCCCCAATGGAAAGAACGAAAGTGTTCCTTCCATCCTGCTGGAGGTCAATGACCGCACCATTCGCGTGTACATGAAGGCCTCGATTCCAACGAAGCATCTTCAGGATCCTGGAAATCGCTACAGCACTTCGCGCCGTGATCTTGTGCTGGTGAAAACTTATACCTATTGAGCAAAGGGAGCATTGCCATGGGCAAGATTGGTTCCAACGCGGGCGGTCGACCCGTTAGCGCAGATGACCTGCGGATGGAGCTCGATGTGCGCCACCAGCTACAACAAATGTCGGTGCCGATGCTTCAACGCGGCGACACTGCTAACGAGTATGTGTTCTTCGCATTTCTGGATGGAACGGGTCAAGACGCCAGGAACCCCAAGCTCGGCCCGAGCACGACTGTAGGCGAGTTGTATAGCCAGGCATTTGAGCTCTCTAAGGATCCACAGAGTCGGATCGGTACGCACTATGCTGCGGGCATCGGCACCCAACACAACGCCGTGAGCCGTGCCGTTGACGGCATGCTTGCGCGCTCTTGGGAAGATGGAATAACACGCTCTTACCGAGAGCTCGCCGAGCAGGTGAGTACCTGGAAGGATGCCAACCCCGAGGCAGAAATCCGCGTTGTTGGCATCGGCTACAGTCGCGGCGCGGTACAGACGGCCGGGCTGCTGCGGTTGATTGATGAGTACGGCATCGTTCCTGAAGAAGGCCTTGGGTTTGGCCATGACAAGAACGGCAACATCAGCGTCATCAGCCGATTACCACCGCTGGTGCCGCCAGGCCAGACCGCACAGGCCACCCTGCTGCTGGATCCAGTGGCGACCAACATGCCCGCCAACTTCGACGCACGCCTGCCACCGAGCGTGATCTCGCGCGTGGCCATCATGGCCGCCCACGAGCAGCGCGAGCTGTTTCCGCACCAGGCCATCAACGATGCCGGGATGACGCCGGATGGGCGTGCCATCAACGTGGCCGCGCCCGGTGGCCATTCCAACGTCGGCGGTGGCAATCGCGATGCAGGCCTGGAGATCCTGACCGGCAACGCTGCCATCGACTATCTCAACACCTTGCGCGACCAGCCGCTGTTCGAGAAGCGCGCCGTGCCGATGGAACTGGATACGATGACGCTGTACCAGGCCGGCGGCGCAACTGCGTTGTACGGGCTGAAGGTCGACGGCGATGGCCAGCGCAATCTTCGCGAGGCGCTGGCCAACTGCAAGATCGTCGACCCATGCAACGACTCCGAGCCGATTGACCAGGCGCTGGCGGCGCGGTTCGAACACCGCTCCATCCAGCCCGATCCGGTAGAGCAAGCGCAGCTGCAGGCCTTGGTGGAGCTGGCCGCGCAGCGCGATCAGCGGACGGCACCGGACGTCCCCGCGCACGTGGACAACCCGACGCTGGCGCGCATCCGGGAAGGCGTGCAGGCGGCCGAGGACAAGGGGCAGGTCAGCTTCGCGAACGGGCTGGAACGGGAACAGTTCTGCCACTCGGCGCTGGCCTGCGCGATGGACAACCGGGAGACGCGCCAGGCGCTGTACCCCGGCAGCAATACCGGCCCGCTGCAGGGGAGCGAGATCTCCCGCGTCGATGAGGTGGTGTTTGGATCGAAGGGTTACGCCTTCCTTGTCCAGCATGGGAGCGGACCGCATGACCAGCAGCGGGTGCCGTTTGATATCGAACTGGCCAAGCAGACGCCGGTAGCGGTGTCGGACCGGAAGCTGGAGGCCGCCGCCACTGAGATCGAGCAGCAGCAGGCGTTCCAGCTGCAGCACGCCGCCCCGCAGCAGGCCCAGGAGCCTGCGCTGGGTGGGTTTGCACGGTAACCGCCCTGCCCGTCACCGCCGCCAGATACGCAACCGGTTGTTGGCCGGCATCGCCACATCGTCAACCAGCCGCAAGCCCTGCGCTGCGGCCAGCGCATCCACCGCCTCTGCATCCCGGATCCCCGATTCCGGATCCCGCGCCTTCAGCCACCCATCGAACTGCCGGTTGCTGTCGCTGCTGTAGTTGCCGTTGTAATTGAATGGCCCATACACGCACAGCAGCGCATCGTGGGCCATCACCGCCGGCAGCCCGGCGAAGAATGCCTGCACGTGCGGCCAGCCCATGATGTGCAGGGTGTTGGCGCTGAACACGGCGTCGAACCCCAGCGGCGCCTCCGGCAGCGGGGCCAGGCCCGGTACCGGCGCAATCACCGCCTGCAGCGGCCACGGCGCCGGTGCGTTGGGCAGGCCCGCCTCGGCCAGGCGCTCGGCGATGCCCGGCAGGTAGTCCGGATGATCGCTGGCCTGCCACTGCAGGTGCGGCAGCTGGGCGGCGAAGTATTCGGCATGCTGGCCGGTGCCGCTGCCGATCTCCAGCACACGGTGGCGGTCCTGCAGATGGTGGCGCAGCACGGCCAGGATCGGGTCGCGGTTGCGCTCACAGGCCTCGGACCAGCGTTGTTGGCTCATATCCATGCGAAAAAGTGATGACAGCGCACATCCAACCATGACCGGAGTCACTTGTGCCACTGGCGGCGGCCACCGAAAGTCGAAGGCTTGACCGACCCCGGGGAATCGCAAGCTGTGCAACGCCGTGAGTTTCTGACGCTGTCTGGAATGGGCCTCGCCGGCCTGATGTTGCCGAACTCCCGCCTGATTGCCGCCGAGCAGCTGCTTGAGCCCGGCAACGTGGTCCGCAACAAGGCGCTGGCCGAGGCCGCCCTCGCCGCGGCCAAACGGGCCGGGGCCAGCTACTGCGACGTGCGCATCGGCCGCTACCTCAACCAGGCAGTGATCACCCGCGAAGCGCGGGTGCAGAATGTCACCAACAGCGAATCCTCCGGGATCGGCATCCGGGTCATCGTCAACGGCGCGTGGGGCTTTGCCGCCACCCACCAGCAGACCCCGGCCGCGATCCTGGCCGCGGTGGAGCAGGCCGCTGCCATTGCCCGCGCCAACGCCACCATCCAGACCCGGCCGGTCCAACTGGCCCCGGTGACCGGGGTGGGCGATGTGAGCTGGAAGACGCCGATCCGCAAGAACGCCATGGCGGTGCCGATCCAGGACAAGGTCGAGCTGCTGCTCAGCCTGAATGAGGCCGCGATCAACGCCGGCGCCGACTTCATCAACTCCACCCTGTTCCTGGTCAACGAGCAGAAGTACTTCGCCTCCAGCGATGGCTCCTTCATCGACCAGGACGTGCACCGGATCTGGCTGCCGTTCACCGCCACCGCCATCGACAAGAGCACCGGCAAGTTCCGCACCCGCGCCGGGCTGTCCTCGCCGATGGGTATGGGCTACGAGTTCCTCGATGGCCAGGCCAGCGGCAAGATCCAGCTGCCGGGCGGCATCACCGCCTATCGTGACTCCTACGACCCGGTCGAAGATGCCATCGCCGCCGCCCGCCACGCCCGCGAGAAGCTCAAGGCACCCTCGGTCAAGCCGGGCAAGTACGACCTGGTGCTGGACCCCTCCAACCTGTTCCTGACCATCCACGAGAACGTCGGCCACCCGCTGGAGCTGGACCGCGTACTGGGCTACGAGGCCAACTACGCCGGCACCAGCTTCGCCACGCTGGACAAGCGCGACGCCGGCTACCGCTGGGGCAGCGAGCGGGTGAACTTCTTCGCCGACAAGACCGCCCCGGGCAGCCTGGGCGCGGTGGGCTACGACGACGAAGGGGTCAAGACCAAGCGCTGGGACCTGGTCAAGGACGGCATCCTGGTCAACTACCAGGCCACCCGCGATGAAGTGCACCTGCTGGGCGAAACCGAATCGCACGGCTGCAGCTACGCCGATTCCTGGTCCAGCGTGCAGTTCCAGCGCATGGCCAACGTGTCGCTGGCACCGGGCAAGACGCCGCTGAGCGTGTCCGACATGATCAAGGACGTGGAGAACGGCATCTACATCCACGGCCGCGGCTCCTATTCCATCGACCAGCAGCGCTTCAACGCGCAGTTCGGCGGGCAGCTGTACTACCAGATCAAGAACGGGCAGATCGCCGGCATGGTCGAAGACGCGGCGTACCAGATCCGCACGCCGGAGTTCTGGAACGCGTGCAGCGCGATCTGCGACGAGCGCGATTTCCGCTTCGGCGGGTCGTTCTTCGATGGCAAGGGCCAGCCGGGCCAGGTCTCGGCGGTATCGCACGGCTCGGCGACCACGCGCTTCGACGGCATCAACATCATCAACACCGCACGCAGCCTGGGCTGAGCCGCCCGGCCACCGTGCCAAACGTCACTACCGTTGGACCGCCGCGCCCGCAAGAATCGAAACACCGCTGTACCCGTGATCCCGCCTTGTTCCTGCCACCCCCACACCGACGTGGAGAGCTGCCTTGCAAAGACGTGACTTCCTTGCCCTGACCGGGCTTACTGCTGGCGGCCTGATCGTGCCGGCGTTCTTCGGCAAGGTGATCGCCGCCGAGCAGCTGCACAGCACCCTGGACCCGGCGCTGAAGAAGCGCCTGGCCGATGCCGCGCTGGCCGCCGCCCGCCAGGCCGGTGCCACCTATTCCGACGTGCGTATCGGCCGCTACCTGCGCCAGTTCGTGATCACCCGCGAAGACAAGGTGCAGAACGTGGTGAACACCGAATCCACCGGTGTGGGCATCCGCGTGATCGTCAACGGTGCGTGGGGCTTTGCCGCCACCAACCAGCTCAACCCGACCGATGTGGCGCGTGCCGCGAAGCAGGCAGTGGCCATCGCCAAGGCCAACGCCGGCGTGCAGACCGCCAAGGTGCAGCTGGCCGCCACGCCCGGCGTGGGCGAGGTGAGCTGGAAGACGCCGATCCGCAAGAACGCGATGGACGTGCCGATCAAGGAAAAGGTCGAGCTGCTGCTGGACGTCAACGCCGCCGCGATGGGCGCCGGCGCCAGCTTCGTCAATTCGATGCTGTTCCTGGTCAACGAGCAGAAGTACTTCGCCTCCACCGATGGCTCCTACATCGACCAGGACGTACACCGCATCTGGGCGCCGATGACGGTCACCGCCATCGACAAGGCCAGCGGCAAGTTCCGCACCCGCGAAGGCCTGTCCGCGCCGATGGGCATGGGCTACGAATACCTCGATGGTGCCGCGGCCGGCAAGGTGCTCACGCCGAACGGCGTGGTCAACTACGGTTCTTCCTACGACATGAAGGAAGACGCGATCGCGGCGGCCAAGCAGGCGCAGGAAAAGCTGAAGGCGCCGTCGGTCAAGCCGGGCAAGTACGACCTGGTGCTGGACCCCTCGCACACCTGGCTGACCATCCACGAATCGGTTGGCCACCCGCTGGAACTGGATCGCGTGCTGGGCTACGAGGCCAACTACGCCGGCACCAGCTTCGCCACCCTGGACAAGCGCGAACAGCACTTCCAGTACGGCAGCGACCTGGTCAACATCTTCGCCGACAAGACCCAGCCGGGCAGCCTCGGTGCGGTGGCCTACGACGATGAAGGCGTCAAGACCAAGCGCTGGGACCTGATCAGCAACGGCAAGCTGGTAGATTACCAGACCATCCGCGACCAGGCCCACATCCTGGGCAAGACCGAATCGGACGGCTGCTGCTATGCCGATTCCTGGTCCAGCGTGCAGTTCCAGCGCATGGCCAACGTGTCGATGGCGCCGGGCAAGACCCCGCTGAGCGTGAGCGACCTGGTCAAGGACGTCGAGAACGGCATCTACATCATCGGCGACGGTTCGTTCTCCATCGACCAGCAGCGCTACAACGCGCAGTTCGGCGGCCAGCTGTTCTATGAAATCAAGAATGGCCAGATCACCCGCATGCTCGAAGACGTGGCCTACCAGATCCGCACGCCGGAGTTCTGGAACGCCTGCAGCGCCGTGGCCGACGAACGCGACTACCGCCTGGGCGGTTCGTTCTTCGACGGCAAGGGCCAGCCGGGCCAGGTCTCGGCGGTCTCGCACGGTTCGTCCACCGCGCGCTTCAACGGCATCAACGTCATCAACACCGCGCGCAGCCTCGGCTGACCGGTCAGGAGCCCTTATTCCATGAGTATCTTCACCGAAGCCCAGGCCAAGGCCATCCTCGACAAGGTCATCGCGCTGTCCAAGGCCGATGAGACCACCGCGGTGCTGGCCGGCTCGATCAACGGCAACATCCGTTTCGCGCTCAACAACGTTTCCACCAGCGGCATCGTCGACAACACCGAACTGGCCGTGACCGTGGCCTTCGGCAAGCGCGTGGGCACCGCCTCGATCAACGAGTTCGACGACGCCGCGCTGGAACGCGTGGTCCGCCGCGCCGAAGACCTGGCCCGCCTGGCCCCGGAAAACCCGGAGTTCCTGCCGGCCATCGGCAAGCAGGCCTACACCGCCAGCCCGACCTTCAGCGAATCCACCGCCACCATCGACCCGGCGTTCCGCGCCAAGGTCGCCGCCGATTCGATCGCGCCCTGCCGCGGCAACGGCCTGATCGCCGCCGGCTTCCTGGAAGACGGCCAGGGCTTCTACGCCACCGCCAACAGCAACGGCAACTTCGGTTACCAGCGCAGCACCAACTTCGACTACACCTGCACCGTGCGCACCGAAGACGGCCGCGGTTCGGGCTGGGTCGGCCGCAACCTGAAGGACGCCGCTGATTTCAAGGCCGACCAGGACGTGCGCATCGCCATGCGCAAGGCCACCGAATCGTCCGAAGCCAAGGCGCTGGAGCCGGGCAAGTACACCGTGATCCTGGAACCGGCCGCCGCTGCCGGCCTGATCAGCTTCATGATGAACTTCTTCGATGCGCGCTCGGCCGATGAAGGCCGCAGCTTCCTGTCCAAGAAGGGCGGTGGCAACAAGCTGGGCGAGCAGGTCTACGACCCGCGCGTGAACATGTACGCCGACCCGTGGCACCCCGAGGCTCCGGTGCTGCCGTGGGACCAGCAGGGCCTGCCGCGCAGCAAGCTGGCCATCATCGAGAACGGCAAGGTCGCCAACCTGGATTACTCGCGCTTCTGGGCGCAGAAGCAGGGCAAGACCGCCAACGCCACCCCGGGCAACCTGCTGATGAGCGGCGGCGACAAGAGCACCGCCGAGCTGGTCCGTGGCACCCAGAAGGGCATCCTGGTCACCCGTACCTGGTACATCCGCATGGTTGATCCGCAGACCGTGCTGCTCACCGGCCTGACCCGCGACGGCACCTTCTACATCGAAAACGGCCAGATCAAGTACCCGGTGAAGAACTTCCGCTTCAACGAATCGCCGGTGATCATGCTCAACAACATCGAAGAGCTGGGCAAGCCGGTGCGCGTGGCCGGTGACGAGTCCAGCTTCGTGATGATGATCCCGCCGATGAAGCTGCGCGATTTCACCTTCACCTCGCTGTCCGACGCGGTCTGATGGCGCGCGTGCGGCAATGAACCGCGCGCAGTTCCTGCGGTTGATGCTTGGCGGGGCCGCCCTGGCGGCCCTGCCCTCGTTCGCCCGCGCGCAGGCCGGGCGGTACGACTTCTGGTTTACCCGCCTCAAGTACGATTCCGGCGACTGGGACGTGGACGCGCGCATGCCGTCCAACGTGATCACCTCGCTGATCGACTACACCACGCTGCGGGTGGACCCGACCGAACATGTGGTCGCGCTGTCGGACCCGCGCATGCTGGAAGCCCCGTTCTGCTACCTGGCCGGGCACAAGCTGGTGGAATTCAATGCGGCCGAGCGGCAGAACTTCGTGCGCTATGTGCGCAACGGCGGGTTCGTGTTCGTGGATGACTGCAACCACGATATCGATGGGCTGTTCGCCAAGTCGTTCGAAGCGCAGATGGCCAAGCTGTTCGGGCCGGCCGCGCTGAAGAAGCTGCCCAATACGCATGCGCTGTATCGCAGCTTCTTCAAGTTCCCGGACGGGCCGCCGGCCACCAGCTTCGAGCTCAATGGCTGGGGCGACGACGTTGTGCACGATTACCTCAAGGGCATCGAGGTCGATGGCCGGCTCGGCGTGCTTTACAGCAACAAGGATTACGGCTGCGAGTGGGATTACGACTGGCGCAACAAACGGTTCCTGGCCGAGGACAACACCCGGTTTGCGGTGAACATCGTGATGTACGCGTTGAACAATTAGGCTTCGTTGATTTCTTCAGCCACGCAGGGCGTGGCTCTACACCGACTTTTGCGAGTTTCCCCATGCAAACTGACAGCCCTATCGATTCTCTCCTGGCCAAACTGCAGCCCCTGCGCGATGCGCTGGGCAAGGCCGTGGTGGGCCAGCATGATGTGGTGGAACAGCTGCTGATCGGCCTGCTTGCCGGTGGCCATGTGCTGCTGGAAGGCGCGCCGGGGCTGGGCAAGACCCTGCTGGTGCGTTCGCTGGGGCAGGCGCTGGAGCTGCAGTTCCGGCGCGTGCAGTTCACCCCGGACCTGATGCCCAGCGACATCCTGGGCACCGAACTGCTGGAAGAAGACCACGGCACCGGCCATCGCCATTTCCGCTTCCAGCAGGGGCCGATCTTCACCCACCTGCTGCTGGCCGACGAACTCAACCGCACCCCGCCCAAGACCCAGGCGGCGCTGCTGGAAGCCATGCAGGAACGCACCGTCAGCTACGCCGGCACCACCTATGCGCTGCCGGCACCGTTCTTCGTGCTGGCCACGCAGAACCCGATCGAACAGGCCGGTACCTACCCGCTGCCGGAAGCCCAGCTGGACCGGTTCCTGCTGCACGTGCGGGTGGATTACCCCACCGAGCAGGAAGAGCGCGACATCCTGGTGCAGACCACCGGCAGCAGCAGTGGCGCCGTTCCCAAGGTGATGCACGCCGAGGATGTACTGGCCCTGCAGGCCGCCGTGCGCCAGGTGCATGTCAGTGATGATGTGCTGAGCTGGATCACCCGTCTGGTCCGTGCCAGCCGGCCCGGCCCGGGCGCACCCGAGGCGGTCAACCATTGGATCAAGTGGGGCGCCGGCCCGCGTGCCGGGCAGTCGCTGGTGCTGGCGGCCAAGGCCCGCGCGTTGCTGCAGGGGCGTTTCGCGGCCACCCGCGATGACGTGCAGGCGCTGATCGCACCGGTGATGCGCCACCGCCTGCTGCTCTCGTTCGCCGCCGAAGCCGAGCAGAAGGGCGCCGACGATGTGATCGCCGCGTTGCTGCAGGCCGTGCCCTTCCCCGCCTGAGCCTGCCGTGAGCCCGCACGCCCCGATCGCCATTCCCGCCGATGTCCGCAGCCGCCTCAAGGCGCTGCGGCTGTTGCCGCGGCGTGCGGCCGGCGCACAGGGCATCGGCCAGCATGCCAGCCGCAGCCGCGGTGCTGGATTGGAATTCGCGCAGTACCGCGCCTACGAGCCCGGCGACGAACTCCGCCAGATCGACTGGAAGCTGTACGCCCGCTCGGACCGCTTCTTCGTGCGCGAGTCCGAGCGCGAAAATCCGGTCACGATCTGGATCCTCGTGGATGCCACCGCATCGGCCGGGCAGGCCGACCGTGCACGCCCCGCGGTGTCGCGGCTGGACCATGCCTGTGCCACTGCGGCCTGCATCGTCGAACTGGCGCTGCAGCAGGGCGACCGCTTCGGCCTGGTGGCCATCAATGGCGACGGCGTGCAGCTGGTGCCGGCCGGCAGTGGTGCGCGCCAGCGCGACCGCATCCACCTGCTGCTGCACCGCCTGCGTGCCCATGGCGCGTGGCCCGCTGCGGACGCGCTGCGCCCGGTGTGGGAACGCGTACAGGCCAACGACATGCTGGTGGCGCTGGGCGATGGCTTCGACGAGGCTGGCACCGTGCTGCTGGAACGGTTGGCGGCGGCCCGCCGCGATGTGGTGCAGCTGCAGATCCTGACCGCCGAGGAGCGCGATTTTCCGTTCCAGGACGGCCACCGCTTCCGCGACCCGGAAACCGGTGAAGAACTGCTGGGTGATGGCCGTGCGATCCGCGACGCGTACTTGGCCCGCTTTGCCGAGGCACAGCGCGTGCTGCAAGCGCGGCTTCTGCGCGGTGGCGTTGCCCACGTGGTGACCCACATCGACCAGCCGCTGGATGCGCCGCTGCGGCTGCTGGCCGGGAGCACGCGATGAGCCTGTCGCTGCTGTTTCCGCTGGGGCTGCTGGCGCTGGCCTCGCTGCTGGTGCCGTTGCTGATCCATCTGGCGCGCCGCCACCACTACGCGCCGCTGGAGTTCGCCGCGCTGCGCTGGCTGCGCGCGAAGGCCCGCCCGCGCCAGCGGATCCGTTTCGACGAGTGGCCGCTGCTGCTGGTGCGCCTGCTGCTGCTTGCCGCGCTCGCCGTATTGTTGGCCCGGCCGCTGCTGCATGGCGCACCGGTACAGACACCGCCGTGGGTGGTGGTGGCGCCGGGACTGAGCCCGCCGACGCTGCCTGCAGGCAGCGAGGGTCACTGGCTGGCGCCCGGGTTCCCGCCGATGCAGGACGCGGCACCGGCCGGCCAGCAGCCGCTTTCCAGTCTGCTGCGCGAGCTGGATCAAACCCTGCCCAAGGGGACGGAATTAATGGTGTACATCCCCGATCCGATGCGCGGGCTGGACGGCGAGCGACCACGGTTGTCGCGTGCGGTAACCTGGCGTCCGGTTGCCATGCCGGTGGGCGCGACGGTGCCGGACAACGCGCCGCAGCTGCGCGTCAGTGGCACGGATCAGGATCCGTCGGCGCTGCGCGTGCTCGATGCCCTGCAGCGCGCGTGGAGCGGGCAGCCGCTGTCGGCCGCGCTCGCCACGGATGCCTTGCCCGAACAAGGTCAGGTCGGCGTGTGGCTGGCCGATGCGCCCCTGCCGGCCGCCTGGCAGGCCTGGGTGCAGGCCGGCGGCAGCGTGTTGGCTGTGTCGACCAAGGCCGCCACCGGTACGGGTACGACGGTGCTGCAGGACGCCGGCGGCAAGGCGGCGGTCATGCGGCATGCCCTCGGTCGCGGACAGGTGCTGCGCTTCACGGCCGCGCTGTCAGCCGATGCACTGCCGATCCTGCGTGAACCGTCCTTCCCGCGCCGCCTGCTGGAGCAGCTACATCCGTTGCCGCCGCCGCAACTGGCGCCTGCGGCCGCGCAGGCGCCGCTGACCGGTGCCACCCCGCCGCAGACGCAGCCGCGTGACCTGGCGGCATGGCTGCTGGTGCTGATCGTGCTGCTGTTCGCCCTGGAGCGCTGGATGGCTACCGCACCACGACGCGGGGCGGGCGCATGAACCGCGTTCACCAGGCATGGCAGCGCGCGCGTCGCCGGCGGTGGTGGATCACCGCATTGCTGCTGGTGCCCGTGGCGCTGGCCCTCACCGCCATCGCGGCGCGGGTGGCGGGGATCAACCTCGGCTCCATCGTGCTGCTGGCCACCCTGCTGGTCGTCGCAGGTACCGCCACCTGGCGCGCGCGACGGCTGGACCGGCACTGGCTGGTACGCCAGCTGGACACCCATGCCATCGCGCAGGACAGCGCCGACCTGCTGTTCGCCGATACCGCCGCGCTCAATCCCCTGCAGCAACGCCAGCACGCGCGCATCACCGCCGCGCTGCAGGCCGCGCCGCCGGACCTGCGCGCGGCCTGGCCGAAGCGCTGGCTGGCCGTGGCGTGGTGTGGCGGGATGCTGGCGGCCGTGCTGGCCGTAGGCTGGCCTGCACCGGGCGCACCGCTGCCGGCCCTTCCCGGCCGTGCCACGCCTGCCGCCAGCCCGGCGCAACCGCCCAGCCTGCAGTCCTCCCGGCTGCGGATCCAGGCACCTGCCTACACCGGCCAGGCCCTGCGCACCCAGACCGCGCTCGATGCCAAGGTCGTGCAGGGCAGCGCGCTGGACTGGTCGCTGCGCTTCAGCGCACAGCCCACGCAGGCCGCACTGCAGCTGCACGACGGCACCCGCATCGCGCTGCGCCGCGATGGCGAAGCGTGGGTGGCGCAGTGGAAGGCGGCCAAGCCCACGCTGTACCGCATCGTGACCGAGCCGGCGCTGACCACGCCGCGGCTGTATCGCCTGGATGTGGTGCCCGACCGGCCGCCCAGCGTGCGCGTGATCGCGCCGGACCGCACCCTGGTCCTGGCCACGCCCGGCCAGCGCCAATGGACCCTGCAGTTCGAGGCCAGCGACGACTTCGGCGTGGCGGCCAACGCCGAACTGCACCTGACCCTGGCCCAGGGCAGCGGCGAGAACATCACCTTCCGCGAGCAGCGCGTCGCGCTGGCCGGCACGGGCCCGGCCACCCAGCGCCGCTTCACGCGCACGCTGGACTTGGCCGCACTCGGCGCCGGCCCGGGCAACGATGTGATCGCGCAGCTGCAGGTGCGCGACAACCGCACCCCCACCGCACAGACCGCTCAGAGCACCAGCCTCATCCTGCGCCTGCCGAGCGAAGAACAGGTGCTGGGCACGGACCTGGAAGGCATGGTCAAGAAAACCCTGCCGGCGTACTTCCGCAGTCAGCGCCAGATCATCATCGACGCCGAAGCACTGATCAAACTGCGCCGCCAGCTGCCGGCCGACGAGTTCGTGAAGCGTTCCGACGCGATCGGCGTGGACCAGCGGATCCTGCGCCTGCGTTATGGGCAGTTCCTGGGCGAGGAAAGCGAAGGCGGTGCCAAGCCGCCGCCGACCAGCGACAGCCTGCCCACCAGCGATACGCCCGCTGCGGAACACGATGAGGATCACGCACACGACACCGCCAGTGCGCGGGGCGGCCACGATGATCACGAGCACGGTGCAACGAAGGCCGACAGCGCCCCGGTATTCGGCGCCGCCACCGACGTGCTTTCCGAGTACGGCCACACCCACGACCACGCCGAAGCAGCCACGCTGCTGGATCCGCAGACCCGCGCGATCCTGAAGGCGGCACTGGACCAGATGTGGTCGTCGGAAGGCGAGCTGCGCCAGGGCCGCCCCGAGCGCGCGCTGCCGTTCGCGTACAAGGCGCTGGGCTTCATCAAACAGGTGCAGCAGGCCGAGCGCATCTATCTCGCCCGGGTCGGGCCCGAGCTGCCGCCGATCGACGAAAACCGCCGCATGACCGGCGACCGCGCCGATCTCGGCAACCGCGCCTCCACCATTACCCCCGTGGACGCACCTGATCCGGCCATCGTGGCGGTCTGGCAACAGTTGGCCGACACCCGCAGCACACCGGACCTCGACGCGCTGAGCCAGTGGCTGGGCCGCCACCAATCGCGGCTGTCCGATCCGCTGAGCCTCGCCGCGGCGGTCGAGGAACTGCGTCTCGCACCAGACTGCGCCTCCTGCCGCACCACGTTGCGCGCACAGCTGTGGCGCGCGTTGCAGCGACCGTTGCCGCAGCTGGAACGCCGCAGCACACCGGACCCGATGGCGCAGCGCTACCTGGATGCCCTGGAGGGCACGCGATGAGCATGGCAGCATGGATCGCGATTGCCTTGGCCCTGATCACCGTCGCAGGCAGCGTGCGCGTCCTCCGCGTAGAGCCACGCCCTGCGTGGCTGCCTTCCCCCAGACGCACTGCGCTGCTCGCATTGCAGGCCCTGTCCGCCCTGTTGCTCTACTTCACCCTCGTACCCCCACAGCGCAGCGTGGAAGCGGGCCAACTGACCGTACTGACCGCCAACGCCGCATCCGCAGGCACCGTGCCCGCCGGCGCAACCGTCATCGCGCTGCCGGAAGCGACGCCCGGTGCAGACGCCATGCGCGCCCCCGACCTGGCCACCGCGCTGCGCCAGCATCCGGGCAGCACCGCGTTGCTGCTGGTCGGTGATGGACTGTCCGCGCGTGATCGCGATACCGAACTGCCGCTGCGTGCAACGCTGCAATCCCCTGCCGCGCCCCATGGTTGGTTGGATCTCCAGCCGCCGGCGGTCACCGCACCCGGCGCACTGTTCGAGGTAGCCGCACGTGCCGGCGGTGTCGACGGCGGGCGGGCCGAACTGCTCGACCCGGCCGGCGTGGTGGTCGACCGCGCGCCGCTGGACGCGCAGGGCAATGTGCGCCTGCACGGCAGCGCGCGCGCCGACGGCCGCAGCGAATTCACCCTGCGCCTGCTCGACGCCCAGCAGCACGCCGTGGACAGCCTCCCGGTGCCGCTGCAGACCGTGGCGGCAACCCCACCGCGCGTGCTGATCCTTGCCGGCGCACCCGGCCCGGAACTGAAGTACCTGCGCCGCTGGGCCACCGATACCGGCCTGCCCGTGCAGGCCCAGTCCAGCGCCGGTGGCGGCGTCATGCTGGGCGATGCGCCGGTGGCCCTGAGCGCGGGCCGACTGGCCGCCACCGACGTGCTGGTGCTGGACGAACGCAGCCTGGCGGCACTGGGCGCGGCGCAACGCACGCTGGTGCAGCAGGCACTGCGCGATGGCCTGGGCGTGGTGGTACGCAGCGGCGGCCCGCTCAACGATTCCACCCGCCAGGCATTGCGCAACTGGGGCATGCCGGTGAGCGGAGGCACCCGTGCGATACCACTGCAGTTGCCGGCCGATCCGGAAGCGGCGCTGCTGCAGGCACGGCGCGGCCCGCAACGGCCGTCCACCGACAGCACCGCATGGACAGACGAAGCCGACGCCACATCGCACGGCGCCGCGCCGCCCGCGCTGGAGCGGTTCGACGCGGGAGTGACCGGTGCGGATGCGTTGCTGCTCGACGCCAAGGGCAATGCTGTCGGCGGCTGGCGCAGCGTCGGTCGCGGCCGCATTGCCCTGCTGCCGGTAACCGACAGCTACCGGCTGGTCCTCTCCGGCCGCGACGACCGCTACGCAGAGCTGTGGTCGGGCGTGCTGGCCAAGGTGGCACGTGCGCTGCCGGGGGCGCCTGCCGTTCGCCTGCAGTCAGCCACTCCATGGTCGGGCGAGCGCATGACCGTGTGCGAGGTGCCGCGCGGCACGCGTGTCCGCGATGCAGAAGGCCACACCGTCGCCCTGCAGGTCGATCCGGCCAGCGGCAGCCAGCAGTGCGCCGGCTACTGGCCGCAGCAGCCCGGTTGGCACCAGCTGCAGCACGGCGACACCGTGCAGGCGTTCTACGTACTCGACCCGGCCAGCGCGCAACCGCTGTACCGCCAGCAGCTGCGTACTGCCACCGCCAACCGCCTGGCTGAAACGAACGCGGCCATAAGCGGAACGCCGGACAAGGTCTCCGGCCCCCGCTGGCCCTGGCTGCTCGCCTTCATCGCCGTCGCCGCCCTGCTGTGGTGGCTCGAGCGGCGCAGACCCGACCCAGTGACGCCTCCGGCCGCCATCTGACGATTGATGAAATATATCAATAACGTCAAATGCTTAGAAACTTTATGTCAGATATTAACGGCAATGTTCTGACACCTGGTGCACACTACAAGCATGAAGTCACTCCCCCACAGAATCCTCGCGATGGCTGCTCAGATGCCCGAGGGCAGCGTTCTGTCGGCCGACATCCTGTTCTCGCTGGGTACACGCAATGCGCTCGACCAAGCGCTTTCCCGGCTGGCAAAGACCGGCGCCCTGATGCGCGTGGATCGTGGGCTGTACGTCCGGCCCATCCAGACCCGCTTTGGCGAGCGCGCACCCGATGCCCACAAGGTCGTCACTTCGCTGGCTTCGCAGGCCGGCGAAACAATGGTGGTGGGAGAGGCATCGGCCGCAAACTCATTGGGCCTGACCACCCAGGTGCCAATGCGTCCGGTCTACCTGAGCTCAGGGGTCTCGCGCAGGTTGCAGCTTGGCAATCAGGTTGTTGAGATCCGCCACGCACCGCGCTGGAAGCTCGCGCTCGCCAACCGGGAAGCGGGTACCGCGCTTCGGGCAATGGCCTGGGCAGGGAAGGAACGCGCTCAGGCCGTGGCTTCGCTGCTCAGTCAGCGAATGTCCGAAGCCCAGCTTGCCGAGCTGACCAGCGTTTCCACCCGCTACATGCCAGCCTGGATGAGCAAAGCAATCAGGGACCTGTCGGCCCATGGCTGATCGCTTTCTCGCGTTGTCGGCGGATGACCGTCGGGATGCGCTGGAAGCTGCCGCAACAGCGAGTGGCCGGCCGGCGTACCTGCTGGAAAAAGATGTATGGGTCGTGTGGGCGCTCGATGTCCTGTTCGCCCAGCCATTCGGTGAACACCTCGTCTTCAAGGGCGGAACATCGCTGTCCAAGGCGCACGGCGATCTGATCCAGCGGTTTTCCGAGGATATCGATCTTACCTACGACATACGGCAACTGATCGCGGGTCCGGAGCCCAATGCCATTGAACCGCTTCCCGCCAGCCGAAGCCAGGAAAGGAAGTGGACAAGCGCAGTGCGCAAACAGTTGCCCATCTGGATACAGACGCATGTAGTGCCTGCCCTGCAGCGCGCCATTGAAGCAGGCAGTGTTCCGTTGAAGGTGTCCACTTCATTGGACAAGGTCGAACTTCATTACGAGCCGGTCAATGCTGCGCGTGAGTACGTTCGTCCCATGGTCCTGCTTGAGTTTGGCGCCCGCTCAAGCGGTGAGCCCGCCGAACGCTTCGATGTCGCCTGCGATGCGTCTGCTCTGCTTGGCCTTGAGTTTCCCCAGGCGTGTCCGCGCGTCATGCGCGCTGAACGCACGTTCTGGGAAAAGGCGACTGCGGCGCATGTCTACTGCCATCAGGACAAGACTCCCGAAAGATTTGCGCGGCATTGGCATGACATGGCCAGGCTGGACCAGCACGGTTATGTCGACGCCGCCCTCGCCGAACCGCAGTTGGCTGAACAGGTCGCTGCCCACAAGCAGATGTTCTTTGAGTGCCGATCTCTGGACGGCAGCATCATCCAGTACGCCGATGCCATCCGCGGCGGTTTGCGGATCGTTCCGTGTTCAGAGGGCAGAATTCATCTGGCCGCCGATTATCAGGCCATGATCGATGAAGGCCTGTTCGATGGCTCTCCGTTAGCGTTCGATGCTCTTATGGAGCACTGCAGCCGTATCGAGGCGAAAGTGAACGCCGCGCTCACCGCTACCTGAGGCAGGTTACGGCTACTTCAACCGATACACCCCGTTGAAGCGCACGTTCATGCCGCCGCATTCGGTGTTGTCCGCCACCAGCAGCGCGTCACCGAGCCACTGCGCGCGCACCTCACACATGTCCTCGCTGAAGACGACCTTCTCCCCCTCGGGTACAGCCCGGGCCGCCACCTGGCCCATGTTGGGTCCGCCCGGCCGCTGTTCCGGGCTGGGGTTGGCCGAGGGCCAGTAGGCATCGCCTTCCACCGACAGCGCATTGCCCTGCACGCGGATGACAAGGCTGTCGTCGCCGCTGCGCCAGTGCCCGGCCCAATCCGTCAACACGGGGGTACGCGTGGGAAGCTTCTGCAGCCGTGCCTTGTCCACCCAGCCCGCGCTGCCACCCACCTTGTTGGGGAAGAAGACGCAGCGGTAGCGGCCCAGGTCGCGGCCGCTGATAACGGTGTCCCCGTTCACGACGTAGGTACCGTGGCGGCAGGCGGCTTCGCCCTTGCGAGGACATCCGTTCATATCATCGAGCAGGTAGAGGCGCTGTGCGCCAATCACCCTGGCCTGCGCAAAATTGCTCTGATCCGACGGAAACGCCCCGTTGCGGCAACTGCCACCATCGGCCATGTCGCTGGCGAGTGCTGGCAGCGGAAGCAGCAGGGCGAGGCACAGGGAGCGCAGCAGCATGGCGTCAGCATTGAAGGGGCAATGCTGGGAGGATAGCGGCTCACTCCCCCGCCGGCGCCGTGCAGCCCTGCTGCGGATCACAGAACTGCAGCGCGCGGCGCAGCTGGGCCGCATCCAGCCCCGGCGGCGGGCGCGCGATGGCCGACTGGATCGGGTCCGGGGCGCGGGTCAGCGTATGCAGGCCCTGCGCGGTCTTTGCGATGCCGTAGTTGATGCCCATCATCAAATAGCCGCCGCGCATGCCCACCTCCTCCAGCGAAGGTGGCTCGCGCCAGCTGCGGTTGAAGGCGTTGGGTTCGGGCTGCACCGGAGATCTGAAGCGGTACAGGTCCACCGGGACGTCGTCCTCCGGCTTCAGCGCACGCACTTCGCCCAGCGTGGTGACGCGGGCGTCCGCGCTGTCGGCGGGTTCGCCGGGCTCCTGCTGGGCCCGTACCCCGTTCGCCAGCAGCAGCGCGGCGATCATTGTCGTTGTTGCCATCCCTGTGCGTAATGCCACGTCTGGTCCTGTGTGCAGCGTTCAGCGCGCAGCATACGGAGACGACCTTCAGATTTCGTTGCCCGTTCGCGACAGCCGCGCAGGCGCTGAATCATTCACCCGCCCGGCCGGCGATGTCTCAACCACTGAGACGGGTTTGTGCTTCCATGGCGTCCTTTGCAGACCGTTGTTCCCATGGCCTACGAACTTGCCAAGCGCACCGAGGACGCCGAGCGCCGCCTCGCGACCACCGACGGGCTGCCCTCGCGCAACGGTGCGCTGCTCACCGCCCGGCTGCAGCAGCGCTATGCCGACCGCATCACCGGCAGCTTCACGATTCCCGGCCGCGAAGGCCGCTACGCGCCGATCCCGGCCGATGTGCCGGCCGCGCTGACCGCCGCGCTGAAGGCGCGGGGCATCGAGCAGCTGTACAGCCACCAGGCCGAAGCATGGGAGGCCACCCAGCGGGGTGAACACGTGGCCATCGTCACCCCCACCGCCAGCGGCAAGTCGTTGTGCTACACCCTGCCGGTGGTCAGCGCCGCCATGCAGGGCAAGGCCAAGGCGCTGTACCTGTTCCCGACCAAGGCGTTGGCCCAGGACCAGGTGGCCGAGCTGCTGGAGCTCAACCGCGCCGGCGACCTGGGGGTGAAGGCCTTCACCTTCGACGGCGACACCCCCGGCGATGCGCGCCAGGCGATCCGCCTGCATGGCGACATCGTGGTGTCCAACCCGGACATGCTGCACCAGGCCATCCTGCCGCATCACACCAAGTGGGCGCAGTTCTTCGAAAACCTGCGCTATGTGGTGATCGATGAGGTGCACAGCTACCGCGGCGTGTTCGGCAGCCATGTCACCAACGTGCTGCGTCGGCTCAAGCGGATCTGCGCCTTCTACGGCGTGTCCCCGCAGTTCATCCTGTGCTCGGCCACCATCGGCAACCCGCAGGCGCATGCCGAAGCGCTGATCGAGGCACCGGTCACCGCCATCACCGAATCCGGCGCGCCGACCGGGCCCAAGCAAGTGCTGCTGTGGAACCCGCCGGTGGTCAACGCCGACCTGGGCCTGCGCGCCTCGGCGCGCTCGCAGAGCAACCGCATTGCCCGCATCGCGATCAAATCCGGGCTGAAGACGCTGATCTTCGCGCAGAGCCGGCTGATGGTCGAAGTGCTCACCAAGTACCTCAAGGACATCTTCGACCACGACCCGCGCAAGCCCCCACGCATCCGCGCCTATCGCGGCGGCTACCTGCCCACCGAGCGCCGCGAGACCGAACGCGCCATGCGCGCCGGCAACATCGACGGCATCGTCAGCACCTCGGCGCTGGAGCTGGGCGTGGATATCGGCAGCCTGGACGTAGTGGTGCTCAACGGCTACCCCGGCAGCGTGGCCGCCACCTGGCAGCGCTTCGGCCGCGCCGGCCGCCGCCAGCAGCCCGCGCTGGGCGTGCTGGTGGCCAGCTCGCAGCCGCTGGACCAGTACGTGGTGCGGCACCCGGACTTCTTCGCCGAGGCCTCGCCCGAACACGCGCGTACCGCTCCGGACCAGCCGCTGATCCTGTTCGACCACATCCGCTGCGCCGCCTTCGAGCTGCCGTTCCTGGCCGGCGACCCGTTCGGGCCGATCGACCCGCTGGTGTTCCTGGAAGCGCTGGCCGAAACCGAGGTGGTGCACCGTGAGGGCGACCGCTGGGAATGGATCGCCGACAGCTACCCGGCCAATGCGGTGAGCCTGCGTTCGGTGGCCGACGGCAACTTCGTGGTGGTCGACCGCAGCGACGGCAAGCAGCAGATCATCGCCGAGGTGGATTACTCCGCCGCCGCGCTGACCCTGTACGAAGGCGCCATCCACATGGTGCAGTCCACCCCGTACCAGGTGGAGCGGCTGGACTGGGAAGGCCGCAAGGCCTACGTCACCCGCACCCACGTGGACTACTACACCGACAGCATCGACTTCACCAAGCTCAAGGTGCTGGACCGTTTCGACGGCTGCATGGCCGGCCAGGGCGATTCGCACCACGGCGAAGTGCACGTGGTGCGGCGCGTGGCCGGGTACAAGAAGATCCGCTACTACACCCACGAAAACATCGGCTATGGGCCGGTCAACCTGCCCGACCAGGAGCTGCACACCACGGCGGTGTGGTGGCAGCTGCCGCAGGGGCTGCTGCTGACCGCGTTCGAGTCCAAACAGGAGGCGCTGGACGGCTTCCTCGGCGCCGCCTACGCGCTGCACATCGTCGCCACGGTGGCGGTGATGGCCGATGCGCGCGACCTGCAGAAGGCGGTGGGCAATGGCGATGGTGCGTGGTTCGCGGTGGCCGACCAGAGCGGCCGTGGCCAGCTGCGTGGCGCCGAGTTCGATGCCAGCGCCATCGAGCTGCAGCAGCAGTTCGTGCCCACGGTGTACCTGTACGACAACTTCCCCGGCGGCGTGGGGCTGAGCGAGCCGTTGTGGCTGCGCCAGGCCGAGCTGCTGCAGCGCGCGCAGGAACTGGTGCAGCGCTGCGACTGCAAGGCCGGTTGCCCGGCCTGCGTGGGCCCGGTGCTGGCCGGCCAGGAAGACGATGCCACCACGCCCAAGGCGCTGGCCTTGAAGGTGCTGGCGTTGTTCGACGAACCGGCGCTGTCGAATGCCAATGCGCACGCGCAGCACGACGTTGATGTGGTGCCGTTTTGAGCCTGAGCCTGGACAAGCTGCGCCTGCTGCGGCGCCAGGCCGGTGATGCGACGCCGCGCACGGTGGCGGCCGAACCCGCTGCTGCGCCCCCGCCCGTGGTGCCGGTCGCCGCCAACGATGCGCAGGCGCGCCGACCTGCGCCGGATTCGGTGTTCGCCTGGGTGGAACAGGAGATCCGCCACAAGCCGAGCGGCGCGAGCGTCCCCGTGCCGGCACCGGCACCGCTGCGCAGGCCGGACGTGGGTGGCCTGCACCGGCTGCTGGGGCTGCGTGATCGCGGTACGGCCGCGGCGCGCCCGCGCGCGAATGCGCAGGACCGCCATGTGCCCGGCGAGGAAATCGCACCCGGGTTGTTCCTGATCGAATCGTTCCTGGCCCAGCCCATTCCGACCCAGCCGCTGTCGCTGGCCTTCGCCAAGCGCGACGGCGAGCAGGTGCAGCCGCAGGACCTGATGTTCTTCGACACCGAAACCACCGGCCTGGCCGGCGGCACCGGCACCCGTGCCTTCATGATCGGCGCGGCCGACTGGCACCGCGATGCCGCGCGCGGCGACGGCCTGCGCATCCGCCAGCTGCTGATGACCACCATGGCGGCTGAAACCGCGATGCTGGCCGAGTTCGCGCGCTGGCTGCAGCCCAGCACGGTGTTTTCCAGCTACAACGGCCGCTGCTACGACGCGCCGCTGTTGAAGACCCGCTACCGGCTGGCCCGCCAGCGCTGCCCGATCACCCCGCTGGACCATGTGGACCTGCTGTTCCCCACCCGCCGTCGCTACCGCGGCACCTGGGAGAACTGCCGGCTGGCCACGATCGAGCGCCAGCTGCTGCAGATCGTGCGCGAAGACGACCTGCCCGGCTCCGAAGCGCCGGCGGCGTGGCTGAACTACCTGCGCGGTGGCAGCGCGGTGAACCTGCGCCGGGTGGCCGAACACAACCACCAGGACGTGGTCACCCTGTCGCTGCTGATGCTGCGGCTGGTGGCCGAAGAACGCCGCGAACGCGAAACACTGGCACTGGAAGGCGGCCCCGTCCGCGGCTGAGCGGGCGTTGACACCCCGTGCAGCCGGGGCGGTGCAAGCTGGCCGCACTTACCCGCTCCCGGAGACTGGCCATGCGTATGTCCCTGCTGTTGCTTGCTTGTGCCCTGCCGCTGACCGCGTGCAGCACCCCGCCCAAGAGCAGCACCGATCCGGCCGTGGTCGATCCGGTGCCGCATGTCGCTGATGGAGGCACCATGAAGTGCAATCCCGACGTTCTCGAACAGTTCAATGGAAAAGTCGCGAACGAAGCGACGGTCAAACAGGCGGTGGCCAAGAGCGGCGCGAAGAACGCGCGCGTGGTGAAGCCGGGCATGGCCGTCACCATGGACTTCCGCGAAGATCGGTTGACGATCAACGTGGATGCAGACAACAAGATCGAACGCATCGGCTGTAACTGACCCGCGACGGGGTGCCCGGGCATACGCCCGGGCATTACCGTTACCTCAGGCGCTGCACGGTGCCATCGGCCAGTGCCTTGTCGAACGCCTTGCGCACGTCGCGGGCAATCTGGGCCGAGGCGATGCTCTGCTGCTGCGCCAGGCCTGACTGCTGGCGGGCCAGCTCGGCCTGCTGGCGGGCAATCTCGGCAATACGGCGGTGGTCCACTGCCGCCGCCGCGTCCGCCTTGGCGCGCTGCGCGGCGCGTTCGGCCAGCGCTGCATCGCCCTTCGTGGTGCGCGCGGCATTGTTGGCCATTTCCGCTGCGTCCATCGACTCCATCGCATCGCGGCTGGCGCGCATCGCCACCTCGGCAATGCGCTCGCCCAGCTCACCCTGCTGCTCGCCCAGTGCGCCCATGCGTTCGCCCAGCGCGCCCTGCTGCTCGCCCAGTTTGGCCACCTGCTGCTGGGCCTTGGACAGCGACTGCAGCAGCGCCGGGTCACGCACCAGGTACCGCTCGTTGCCGACGCGCACCCACAACGCCGGGTCCCGACCCTGCACGTCACGCTGAGCCTGCTTGAGGTCGGCCATCGAAGCGTCGACGAAGTTGTCGCCGCCGCCCATCAGCACGAACGCCTGGCGCGGCTGGTGCGAGAGGTCCAGACGACCGTGGGTGATGGTGGTGGTACTGGTGCTGGTGCTGCTGCTCACACTGTCCGGGTGCGGCGGCGGTGTGGGCGCGGCCGGGGCCGCCGGGGGAAGCGGTGCGGTGACCGGGCGCGGTGCCGGCGCAGGCTTCGGCACCGCAGGCGCTGCCGGGGCCGCGACGGCCGGCGGGGCAGCCGGTGCGGCCGGAACGGCGGGGGC
>NZ_JASCOP010000249.1:0-1147 GCF_029959395.1 Stenotrophomonas sp. PS02300 | reverse complement strand
GTAAACGTTGGACGGAATACGGGGGCGATGTTTTTCCGGTTTCGGATGCTTGGGCCGCGCTGCGCGCGGTTTCCGGCCAACGGCCGGGGCTACGAATTGGTACGGGCCCATTGGGATTGGGGTCAATCGATCGTGGGCTTCGGATCCTGTAAACGTTGGACGGAATACGGGGGCGATGTTTTTCCGGTTTCGGATGCTTGGGCCGCGCTGCGCGCGGTTTCCGGCCAACGGCCGGGGCTACGAATTGTTACGGGCCCATTGGGATTGGGGTCAATCGACCGTGGGCTTCGGATCCTGTAAACGTTGGACCGAACGCGGGGGCGGTGTTTTTCCGGCTTCGGATGCTTGGACCGCGCTGCGCGCGGTTTCCGGCCAACGGCCGGGGCTACGAATTGTTACGGACCCATTGGGATTGGGATCAATCAACCGTGGGCTTCGGATGCATGTGGTGTCGCCATCAACGCGGTCGCCCGGTAGCGCCGGCCGTTGGCCGGCCCACGCAATGTTGGACGATGCCTACAGCGGCCAACGACACCATGCATGTTTGTATTCACCGATGTTCGCGGTGATTCCCGCGCGTATCGGGTTGCCCACGATGTAGTGCGCGTGGCGCAACAACGCTTCGTCCGCGCGCAGCGCATGATCGAAGAATCCGGGTTGCCATACCTTTCCCTGTCTGTGTTTCAGGCGGTTCAGTGACAGCGCGCTGGAAGATTTGAAGCGCCGCGCGACGTACGCAAGTGAATGCGAGCGCAGTTCAAACATCCAGTGAATGTGGTCGGGCATGACGACCCACGCCAACGTGTGGGTGCATCGGCTCCGGTCCATCTGTCGAAACTGATTGACCACGATCTCGGCGGCTTCAGGATCATCAAACCAACGCGATTGCCCGGTGCAACGCGTCGTCATGACGTAAACCTGCCCGACAATGCTGCGGCGCCCAAGACGTAGACGATGGCTGCTCATCCTCCCACCCTCCGCGGATGGGGCGTAGTGGAGATTCAGGAGAATGCAGACATACGCGTCGGCCGTTAACGTCATGCAGTGTAGGTAGCCATGCGTGGGCCGGCCAACGGCCGGCGCTACCGGACGGGGGCCCGTTGGTTGATTGGTCCCAATCCCAATGGGCCCGTAGAAATTCGTAGCC
>NZ_JASCOP010000248.1:0-1200 GCF_029959395.1 Stenotrophomonas sp. PS02300 | reverse complement strand
GAGACACCCCGTGATGCCCCCCAGCCTGCTCGGCAGCAGCGCCGGCCCCACCGCCAGCAGCAGCGCCACCCCGACCACGTCCAGCGCGCGCAACACCAGCGGCAGCGACCGACGGGACTTTGACGCCCTGCTCAAGCACGACAGCGGCAGCAAGGACACCCCCACCAAAGCCACCCCCAACAAGCCCGGCACCGCCGGCACCGCCGACACCGGCGGCAACGCCGCAGGCGACGCCAAGCGCCGCCCGGCCACTGACGAACCCACCGACGCCGCCGACCCAGCGGCCGCAACCGCACCGGCCGCCACCGAGAAAACCGCGACCAGCGAGCCCACCGACGACAACGACGCCGCCCCTTGGCCCCCGCTCGGCCTCGCCGGCCTGGCCCTGGCCGGCCTCGAACCGGTCACCGTCATGGCAGCCCCTGCCGCCAACGCAGACCCCGCCGCACTGGCCAAGGCAGATCCCGCCCTGCCCACCCTGCCGACCACCGCGACCACCCCGGCAACGCCAGCGTTGCCAGGCGCAACCGCAGCCGCCGACAGCAACCCCGCCCCCATCGCCCTGCCGCTGGACGCCGAGGTCGCCGAAGACGCCACCCTGCCCAAGGCCCTCACCGACGCCATCGCCAACGCCGGCAGCGACACCGACGCCCCCACCACCCCGCTCCTGCACGCCCTGCACGCCGCCGCCGAACTCAAAGCCGCCGCCACCGCCAGCACCCCGTTCCAGGGCGACCCCACCGCCACCCCGCACGTGGGCGGCGACGACTTCGACGACGCCATGAGCGCCCGCATCGGCTGGCTGGCCGACCAGAAAATCGGCCACGCCACCATCAAAGTCACCCCGCATGACCTCGGCCAGATCGAAGTGCGCCTCCAGATGGACGGCGACAAGGTCCACGCCAGCTTCAGCAGCGCCCACGCCGACGTCCGCCACGCCCTCGAATCCAGCATCCCGCGCCTGCGCGAAATGCTGAACGAACAGGGATTCCAGCTAGGCAACGCCGACGTGGGACACCAGCAGACCGCACAGGACGGCAAGGCCGGCGGTGGCCAGACCGGTCACGGAACCGCCGACGGCGACACCGCATTGTTCGAAACGACGATCTCGCCCTCGCAATTGATGCGCCAGCGCGGATTGTTGGACGCATACGCGTAAAGCCGGCCCGACCAACGGTCGGGCCCTACCGGAAGGCCCAA
>NZ_JASCOP010000247.1:0-1231 GCF_029959395.1 Stenotrophomonas sp. PS02300 | reverse complement strand
CTTGGATTCAACCGGTCGACGCAACACACTGAAGACTGCTTACCGGCAGCAGGAGTGTTGCAGATGGAGCGCAGGCCAAGGATCTACTACAGCGACGCCCAGAAGGCTCTGATGTGGGAGCGATGGCGACGAGGCGAATCGCTGCACAAGATTGCAACTCTATTTGACCGTCACCATAGCTCGGTTCGCTCGGTTCTGTCCGAGTCCGGAGGTATCCAGCCAGTCCCACGCCGCCGATCAGAGCGCGTATTAAGCTTGGCGGAGCGTGAAGAAATCTCCCGGGGTGTGGCTGTTGGGAAGTCCATGCGTGCCATTGCGAGCTCGCTCGGACGGGCCCCGTCGACCATAAGTCGCGAGCTACACCGCAACGATGGGGTCAATGGCTATCGAGCGAATCTGGCTGATCAGCGTGCCTGGCAGCGTGCGCGACGCCCCAAGCTCTGTAAGCTCGGCTTGCATCGAGCGCTTGCGATGAGAGTGGCAGCAAAGCTGAAGCAGCAATGGTCACCACAGCAGGTGTCCGGTTGGTTGAAACGCACCAATCCTAAAGATACGAGCCGCCAGGTGTCTCACGAGACAATCTACCGAACGCTCTACATCCAGTCCCGAGGAGCCCTGAAGCAGGAGCTGTTGGCGCACCTACGGCGGACTCGTGCCATGCGCCGCTCACGGCATCACACACAGAAAACAGCTGATCACGGCAGGATCAAAGACACGATCTCCATCAGTGAGCGTCCGCCTTCGGTTGAGGACCGGGCAGTACCTGGCCACTGGGAGGGCGACCTGCTATTTGGTGACCGCGATAGCCAGATTGCGACGCTCGTGGAGCGCAAAACCCGTTACGTCATGCTGGTCAAAGTTGACGGAAAGGACTCTGAGACCGTGGTGAATGCGCTGATCAAAAGTGCCCGCCGCCTGCCTCGGGAACTGTACCGATCTCTGACTTGGGATCGCGGCAAAGAGATGGCGGCGCATCGCCGCTTTACGCTCGCCACCGACATCCAAGTCTACTTCTGCGACCCACACCATCCCTGGCAACGCGGCACCAATGAGAACACCAACGGACTACTGCGACAGTACTTCCCTAAGGGCGTCAGCCTTGCCAATATCTCTCAAGCTCAGCTTGATGCAGTTGCCCGCCAACTGAACGAGCGGCCCCGCAAGACGTTAGGCTACGAAACACCCGTCGAGCGATACCGACGAACCGTTGCGTCGATCGGTTGAATCCAAG
>NZ_JASCOP010000246.1:0-1244 GCF_029959395.1 Stenotrophomonas sp. PS02300 | reverse complement strand
GCCCCCGTAGGGACTGTCAAAAACATGGATGTTTTTGACAAGCCTCCATGGATGGATTCACGGCGTGTCCCGTAGGGGGCTGCCCGTCGGCCTCCCCAGCCAGGAAGAACTGAAGCGCTGCTCTTGGCGCCAGAACAAAGCACCCACAAAAAAGCCCGGCTCGCGCCGGGCTTTCAAGTTTCATCGCTTGAGGCGGTGAATCAGGCCAGACCGGCCTGCTTCATCACTTCGGCGGCGTAGTCTTCCACCACCTTCTCGATGCCTTCGCCAACAGCCAAGCGCTTGAAGCCGATCACGTCGGCGCCGGCGGCCTTGAGCACCTGCTCGACGGACTGGTCGGTGTTCAGCACGTACGGCTGGCCGTACAGGGTGACTTCGTTGACGATCTTGGCGATCTTGCCGCTGATGATCTTCTCGAGGATGTCGGCCGGCTTGGACTTGTCCTTGTCGGACATCTTGGCCAGTTCGATTTCCTTTTCCTTGGCAACGAACTCGGCCGGCACGTCGGCAGCCTTGTTGTGCGGCGGGTTCATGGCAGCCACGTGCATGGCCAGGCCACGGGCCAGCTCGGCGGTGCCGCCGGCCAGTTCAACCAGCACGCCGATGCGGCCGCCGTGCACGTAGGCAGCGACGTTGTTCGACGATTCCAGGCGGACGATGCGACGCACGTCGACCTTTTCGCCAACCTTGGCGATGACCGCTGCGCGGGATTCTTCGACGGTTTCGCCCGACGGCAGCTTGGCGGCCTTCAGTGCGTCGATGTCGGCAGCGCCCGAGCTCAGCGCAACGTCAGCAACGGCCTTGGAGAAGTCCAGGAAGTTGCTGTCCTTGGCGACGAAGTCGGTTTCGGAGTTGATTTCGACCAGCACGGCCTTGTTGCCGTCCTGTGCAGTCACGATGATGCCTTCGGCAGCAACGCGGTCAGCCTTCTTGTCGGCCTTGGCCAGGCCCGACTTGCGCAGCCACTCCGCCGAAGCGTCGATGTCGCCGCCGTTTTCGGTGAGTGCTTTCTTGCACTCCATCATGCCGGCGCCAGTGCGCTCGCGCAGTTCCTTGACCAGGGAAGCAGTGATTTCCACGGGAATTCCTCACGAAAGAAAGGGGTTGGGCCGGCATCGTGGCCGGCCCATGTGACAGCATCCTGTCATCGCGCCAGTGGCAGCGGACAGGAGCGGTGGGGGCCCGCGCCCCCCCCGGGGCGGGGTGTGTGTGTTTTTAACAAATGACGCGGCCCCCCCCCCCCC
>NZ_JASCOP010000245.1:0-1261 GCF_029959395.1 Stenotrophomonas sp. PS02300 | reverse complement strand
TGAAGCGCCTGGAATACCGCGGCTACGATTCATCCGGCATCGCGGTGCTGGACCAGACCCAGTCCCAGCCCGACGTACGCCGCGTGCGCCGCACCGGCCGCGTGGCGGAAATGGAGAAGGCCGCGGCCGCTGAAGGCTTCGACGCCACCCTCGGCATCGGCCACACCCGCTGGGCCACCCATGGCGGCGTGACCGAGGCCAATGCCCACCCGCACATCAGCCACGGCGTGGCGCTGGTGCACAACGGCATCATCGAGAACCACGAGGAGCAGCGCGAGAAGCTGCGCGCGCTCGGCTACGTGTTCGAGTCGCAGACCGACACCGAAGTCATCGCCCACCTGATGCACCATCACCTCAAGGGCGGCGACAGCCTGCTCTCCGCGCTGCAGCGCACGGTCAAGGAACTCACCGGTGCCTATGCGCTGGCGGTGATGAGCCGTGCCGAGCCGGACCACTTCGTCTGCGCGCGCATGGGCTGCCCGCTGCTGGTGGGCCTGGGCGAGGGCGAGAACTTCGTCGCCTCCGACGTCTCGGCCATCATCTCCTCCACCCGCAACGTGATCTTCCTGGAAGAGGGCGACACCGCCGACATCCGCCGCGATGGCGTGCAGGTGTTCGACGAGCACAACCTGCCGGTGGACCGTGGCGTGCACCAGTCGGATGTGTCGCTGGCCTCGCTGGAGCTGGGCCCGTACCGCCACTTCATGCAGAAGGAAATCCACGAGCAGCCGCGCGCGCTGGGCGACACCATCGAAGCGGCCATCGATGCCGGTGGCTTCCCGGCCGAACTGTTCGGCAAGAATGCAGAAGCGGTGCTGTCAGGCATTGAAGGCGTGCAGATCCTCGCCTGCGGCACCAGCTACTACTCCGGCCTGACCGCGCGCTACTGGATCGAATCCATCGCCGGCCTGCCGTGCAGCGTGGAAATCGCCAGCGAGTATCGCTACCGCGCCGCGTATGCCAACCCGAAGCACCTGATCGTAACCATCTCCCAGTCCGGTGAAACCCTGGACACGATGGAGGCGCTGAAGTACGCCAAGTCGCTGGGCCACCTGCACACGCTGTCGATCTGCAACGTGCCCGAAAGCGCCATCCCGCGCGCCAGCGAACTGGTCTGCTACACCCGTGCCGGTGCCGAGATCGGCGTGGCCTCCACCAAGGCCTTCACCACCCAGCTGGCCGCGCTGTTCCAGCTGACCGTGGTGCTGGGCAAGCTGCATGGCCGCGTGGATGCGGCGCAGGAAGCGGACTACCTGGAGCA
>NZ_JASCOP010000244.1:0-1350 GCF_029959395.1 Stenotrophomonas sp. PS02300 | reverse complement strand
GGGGGGGGGCTCGTTTTGCTCCACCCCCCCCGGCGGGGGGGGGGCGCGCGGGGGGGCCCCCCCCCCCCCCCCCCCGCTACCGGGGTCCGGCCATCCACGCCGACAGGGTGGCGGCATCGAAGGGCCAGTCCAGCTCCCGGCCCTGCCCATCGCACAGCACCGGCACCCGGCTGCCGTAGCGCGCCTCCAGGGCCGCATCATCGTCGATGAACACACTGTCCAGCCCGGGGACCCGGGCCTGGGCCAGGACCGCAAGGGCCAGGTCGCACAGGTGGCAGTCGTCGCGTTGGTACAGGATGAACATAAGGCTCATATGTTGCGTTGCAGCCAGGGTCGCGGGCGCGGACAGCATAGAATAGTGCTCCATCCGATACCCGCAGTTTGGCAATCATGGCTGTCAGCACGTTCGACGTTTTCAAGATCGGCATTGGCCCGAGCTCCTCGCACACCGTAGGACCGATGAAGGCCGCCGAACGCTTCGTGCACCGCTGGCTGCTGGACCCGGGCTGCCTGCAGGACGTGGTGCGCATCCGCGCCGACGTGTATGGCTCGCTGGCATTGACCGGCCGCGGCCACGGTACCGACAAGGCCGTGTTGCTGGGGCTGGAAGGCCAGCGCCCGAACCAGATCGACCCGGACATCATCCCCGGTACGCTCGAGCGGATCCGCAGCAGCAAGCGCATCCGGTTGATGGGCACCCATGAGATCGCCTTCGACGAGAAGCGCGACCTGGGCCTGAACAAGCGCCAGAAGCTGCCGTACCACACCAATGGCATGCGCTTCACCGCCTACGACGCGCAGGACCAGGTGATCGCCACCCGCGACTACTACTCGGTGGGCGGTGGCTTCGTGGTCAACCAGGACGACGCGGCCGATGACCGCATCGTGCCCGATGAAACCCCGCTGCCCTACCCGTTCAAGAGCGGCGACGAGCTGCTCGCGCAGACCGCACGCAGCGGCCTGAGCATTGCCCAGCTGATGTTCGAAAACGAAAAGTGCTGGCGCAGCGAAGACGAGATCCGCGACCAGCTGCGCGAGATCTGGGACGCAATGCAGCAATGCTGCGCCCGCGGCATCCGCCAGGAAGGCACGCTGCCCGGTGGCCTGCACGTGTCGCGCCGCGCACCGGCGCTGTACCGCGAGCTGTCGTCCAAGCCGGAAGCGGCCATGCGTGACCCGCTGACCACGCTGGACTGGGTGAACCTGTACGCGCTGGCGGTCAACGAAGAGAACGCCGCCGGCGGCCGCGTGGTGACCGCGCCGACCAATGGCGCGGGCGGGGGGGGGGCGGGCGGGGGGGCGTTATTAGGGCCGGGTAGTTTTAAAAACACCGCGCCCCCCCGCCGGCGC
>NZ_JASCOP010000243.1:0-1356 GCF_029959395.1 Stenotrophomonas sp. PS02300 | reverse complement strand
ACACCGGTTCAATCTGGGGGCAAATTTCTACGCGGTCGGCGACCACGGTTGGTCGTCGCGGCCACATTGCGCACATTGGGCTGACCAATGGGGCATGCCGGTGTTTGCCACCGGCGGTTAGCATCGGGTGGGCGGCATCTTGCCGCCTGCCCCGTTCCGCTGGAAGTCTCCGATGCCGCTTCGTGCCTGCTCCGCTGCCGCCCGCCTGATCCTGGCCGGGCTTGTCCTGGTTCCCCTGCTTGCCGCCGCCCGCGAGGTTCCCGCGCCGGCCGAACATGTGGATGCCGATGGTCCCTACGTGTTCATGACCCCCAAGGGCCACCAGGCGCACTGGGTCTGCAATGACCATGTGGTCGAGCGCGACCTGCCGGCGCGCGGTGGCGGCACCGTGGTGCTGCCCGAATGCGGCTACCCGCATCCGTTGACGGTGGCTGCGCCACAGCAGGCCACCCCCGCGCAGTACCCGGCCACGCCGCGCATCGTGGCGGTGTCGGACATCCACGGCCAGTACGGCCTGCTGGTGAAGCTGCTGCGCGCTCATCATGTCATCGACAACGACGACCACTGGTCCCTGGGCACCGCCACGCTGGTGGTGGCCGGCGATGTGTTCGACCGTGGCCCGCAGGTGACCGAAGCCTTCTGGCTGCTCTACAGCCTGCAGCAGCAGGCCGCTGCAGCCGGTGGCGCGGTGCACTTCGTGCTGGGCAACCATGAAACCATGGTGCTGTATGACGACCTGCGCTACGTGAACCCGAAGTACCTCAAGAGCGCCCAGCTGCTCGGTCGCAGCTACCCGGCGCTGTACGGCGCCGACTCGGTGATCGGCCAGTGGCTGCGCACCCGCCCGGTGATGCTGCAGATCGGCGATACGCTGTTCCTGCACGGCGGCATCGCGCCGCAGAACCTGGACCTGGTGCGCGGGCTGGACGCCACCAACACCCTGTACCAGGCCTCGGTCGGCCTGCCCAAAGACCAGGTCAAGGCCGCACCGGACACGGCGCGCCTGTTCGACGGCAAGACCAGCCCGATCTGGTTCCGTGGCTATTTCGACGGGCAGATGGATACCGACCAGGTGGACACCCTGCTCAAGGACCTCGATCTCAAGCGCATCGTGGTCGGGCACACCTCGATGCCGCACGTGAGCAGCTTCCACGGTGGGCGCATCATCGCCATCGACAGCAGCATCAAGAACGGCGAGAACGGCGAACTGCTGTTCATCGAAGACGGCGCGGTCAGCCGTGGCCTGCTGGATGGCTCACGGGTGCCGCTGGCCGAAGGAAAGATGGGCCTGGAAGACTGACCCGCCGTCGCAGGCCGGGCAGCCGCGGCGCTTACATACCGCGCGTGGGCAGGGTA
>NZ_JASCOP010000242.1:0-1407 GCF_029959395.1 Stenotrophomonas sp. PS02300 | reverse complement strand
GCGCGCGCCGGGGGGGCGGGGGCGCGCGTCGCCGCTGCCGGCCGTAGTGCAGCCGCGTGCCCCCCACCACCGCTGCGCAGATCGCAGCAATCAGTGCGATACGACCCGTCGTCGTTTCCCACCATCGGGGCACCACGCGCAACTGCAGCTGGCGCACCGCCGACCAAGGGCCGCCGGCGTGCCGCGCCTTCACCAGCAGGGAGTGCTCGCCCGCCGGCAGGCGCGTGAACAGGCGTTGCGCCACGGGGCCGGTGTCGACCCATGCCGGGTCCTGTCCCAGCAGGCGGAAGTGGTACTGGATTCGATCGGGATCGCCGCGGCCGAGCAGGTTCACGGCGACCCGCACATGACGATCCCCGGTACCCAGGAGTACCGGCGATGCAGCGATCGGCACCTGGATCACCCGTCCGTGACGACGACGGCTCATTGCATCGAGCACCAGTACCGGCACCGTTGCCGGGGCGCGAAGCGCGCGCGGGTCGAACGCCAGCAGTCCGCCTTCGCGCACCCCGGCCACCACCGCACCCGAGCCCAGCCGAAGCAGCCGCTGCGGCAGTACCTCCTGCACCGGCAGGCCCTGTGCGGTGCCAAGGACCTCCACCTCGCCCGCGTGCGGATCCACCCGCACCACGCCGCGCGCGGCCCCGGCCCACGCCACGCCATCGGCGCCCACCACCAGCGCGCCGGCACGCAGTTGCGGGTAGCCCTCGGCGCCGGCAACGCGGCGTACTCGATGCAAGCGTCCCTGCGTCCGGCGGTACTGCTCCAGGGCCGCCGGGCGACTGACCCACAGCGTGCCATCGTCGGCTTCGGCGATGGCCGACACGGCCCCGTCGCCATCGCCCGGGACCTGCTCGAAGCGCTCGCGCGCAGCAGACCAGCGCATCACGCCTTGCGGATCGGTGGCCCACACCTCGCCATCGCGCGTGCACAACAGCTGCCGCAGCGGCACGTCCTGCCCCAGCCCCACCTGCCGTGGGGCCGCACTATGCTGGCGCTCGCCGTCTGCCGACCACCGTTGGATCGCCCGGGGGTGCGCCAGCCAGACCTCACCGTTCGCGCATATCTGCAGGTGGATGGCCCCCTGGTCCGTCCCCAGCCCCAGCCCCCAGTCGCGCCGGCTGCGCTGATGCGGGTCATGGCGCAGCAGCCGGTCGGCACTGGCAACCCACACCCGCCCCTGGGCATCTTCAGCCACGCCCACCGGGAACGCGCCGGCGCCGGCATGCGGGTACCGCAGCACATCAAGGCCGCGTCCGGTACGCAGGTCAAGACGCTGCAGATGCCCGCGACTGCCCGCAACCCAGGCGTGGTGCATTCCCGAGGCGGCCAGGCCCAGTGCGTAGTGACTGCCGGTTCCCGGCCCGCTGTCGGCAGTGGCAGGCAAGGCCGTGAACTGCCGCCAGC
>NZ_JASCOP010000241.1:0-1407 GCF_029959395.1 Stenotrophomonas sp. PS02300 | reverse complement strand
CACGCAGGGCGTGGCTCTACGGGTCCCGCGCGGTAGAGCCACGCCCTGCGTGGCTGCCCCAGCTCAATTCGCAATCCACCGCGTCTTCGCCAGCAGCTCGTCATCCCAATCAAACGCCACCGCGCCGTCCTTCAGGAACAGGGCGACGAAGTTGTAGAGGTTGCGCGCGTACATCTCGCTGGCGTGCACCGCGCCCTGACTGGCCAGGTTGAGCGGGCCGTCCACGGTGACTCCGCCGACGTCGGTTGTCTCACCGGGCCGGGTCGCCTCGCAGTTGCCGCCGGTTTCAGCGGCCAGGTCGACGATCACGCTGCCCGGGCGCATGCCCTGCACCATCGCGCTGGTGACGATCTTCGGCGCGGGGCGACCGGGCACGGCGGCGGTACAGATGACCACATCGACCAAGCGCAGGTGCTCGCCCAGCCGGCGCTGCTGTTCTGCCCGCTCTTCGTCGGTCAGCGGCCGCGCGTAACCGCCCTCGCCCACGGCGCTGACGCCGAGGTCGAGGAATTTGCCGCCGAGCGATTCAATCTGTTCGCGGGTTTCCGGGCGCACATCGAAGCCTTCCACCTGCGCACCGAGCCGGCGCGCGGTGGCAATGGCCTGCAATCCGGCGACGCCTGCCCCCACCACCAGCACGCGCGATGGCCGGATGGTGCCGGCGGCAGTGGTCAGCATGGGGAAGAAGCGCGGAGCCAGCTGGGCGGCAATCAGCGTGGCCTTGTAGCCGGCCATGCCGGCCTGCGAACTGAGCACGTCCATGGACTGCGCACGCGTGGTACGCGGCAGGCGCTCGAGCGGAAATGCCTGCAGCCCGCGCGACTGGATCATGCCGGCACGTTCGGCGTCGGCCTGCGGGTGCAGCATGCCGACCAGGCTGGCGCCGGATTTGAGCTGGCGCAGCCGCGCGGTGTCCGGCGGCTGCACGCACAGCACGATGTCCGCCTGGCCCAGGCGGGCGTCATCGGCGAGCTGCGCGCCGACATCCAGGTAGGCCTGGTCGGTAAAGCCGGCACGCGTCCCGGCACCCGGTTCGATCCACACGGTGGCGCCCAGCGCGATGTACTTGCGCGCCGTTTCCGGCGTCAGCGCTACACGGCGCTCGCCCTGCGCATGTTCCTTGACCCCCAACACCTCGACAGCCATGCATGTCCCCGAGCAGCGGTAAGTGGTGGGATCGTAACCCGATTGGTCGGGTGGGAGACCTTTCCGCTGGAAGCGATGCCTGGAATCGGGCGTGGCTTGGGTGCTGGCCGTTGGCCGGCAGCTTCATGCCTTCAGGCGAACAGCCTTATGCCTGACAGGTTGTCGCGCAGGGCCGGCGGGTGCGGGGGTACGGGGGGCGCCGTGAACCCATCCATGGGGGCTCTTGCGAAACATCCATGTTTCGCAAAGCCCCCGTACCCC
>NZ_JASCOP010000240.1:0-1456 GCF_029959395.1 Stenotrophomonas sp. PS02300 | reverse complement strand
CACCCCTGGGGGGTGTTTTGTTTAACGCCCCGCATACGGGGGCCGCTTTCATATGTGGTTACCCAACGCGCACGCGCGCACCCCATTCCAGGCGCTCCATTCCGTGAAAGCACCCGCTCTGATCCAGAACGACATCGTAATTTTCGGCCTGATCGCCGCCACCCTGGGTGCCGTGTTCTGGACCGCCTCACGCGAGACGGGGCTGTGGAAACGCTTCTACACCTTCGTGCCGGCGCTGCTGCTGTGCTACATGATTCCGGGCATCTACAACACGGTGGGCCTGATCGACGGGCAGAACACCAGCCTGTACAACCCGATCGCGCGCGACATCCTGCTGCCGGCCGCGCTGGTCCTGCTGACGCTGGCGGTGGACATCAAGGGCATCCTGCGGCTGGGCCCGAAGCTGATCGTGATGTACCTGGGCGCGTCCTTCAGCATCATGATCGGCGCGGTGGTGGCCTTCATGCTGATGAAGTGGGCGCACCCGGAAACGGTCGCCGGCGATACCTGGGCGGGCATGGCGGCGTTGGCCGGCAGCTGGATCGGCGGCGGCGCGAACATGCTGGCCATGCGCGAGGTCTTCGACGTCAACGCCACCACCTTCGGTCAGTTCGCGGTAGTGGACGTGGGCGTAGGGTACGTATGGATGGCGGTGCTGATCTTCATGGCCGGCCGCGCAGCGAAGATCGATGCGCGCACCGGCGCGGACACGTCGGCCATCGATGAACTGAAACTGCGCATCGAAAAATTCCAGGCCGAACACGAGCGCGTGGCGAGCCTGACCGACCTGATGCTGATCGTGGCGGTAGCGTTCGGCACGGTGGGCCTGTCGCACGCCATCGCCGGCCCGGTATCGGCGTGGTTCAAGGGCCACGTGGCCTGGGCCTCGCAGTTCAGCCTGGACGCGCCGTTCGTATGGGTAGTGGTGATCTCCACCACCTGCGGCCTGGCGTTGAGCTTCACCCGCGCACGCAACCTGGAAGGTGCCGGTGCCTCGAAGCTGGGCTCGCTGCTGCTGTACTTCCTGATCGCCTGCATCGGCATGCAGATGGACCTGCTGGCGCTGCTCGAACGCCCGTGGCTGTTCGCACTGGGCCTGATCTGGATCGCCGTGCACATCGTGCTGCTGCTCGCACTGGCCATGGCGCTCAAGGTGCCGTTCTTCTACTTCGCCATCGGCTCGCAATCCAACATCGGCGGGCCGGCTTCTGCGCCTGTGGTTGCGGCGGCCTTCCATCCGTCTCTTGCTCCGGTGGGCGTCCTGCTTGGCACCATGGGCTACGCAACTGGTACGTACTTGGCTTACATCGTTGGCATCACGTTGCGGGCTTTGGCGGGCGGCTGACGTTTCGCCGCGAAAGGCACTGGCTGTTTGATCTTCCGCGCGCGGGGGAGCGGGGTGGAGGGGGTAGCGGGGCACGCGTGAACCCATCCATGGGGCTTATCGCAGCATCCA
>NZ_JASCOP010000023.1:0-41724 GCF_029959395.1 Stenotrophomonas sp. PS02300 | reverse complement strand
GCCCCCGCCGCGGACCAGCCCGGTGCCCGCACGCGCGGCTGCGCCGTCGCGGCCGGCCGCCAGCGCGCCTGCGGCGACCGTCGCCGCCGACGGCAGCATCACCGTGCAGCGTGGCCAGACCCTCTCGCAGATTGCCGGCAGCCTGGCCCGCGAGCAGGGCATCAGCCGCGACCAGGCGATGATCGCCCTGTTGCGTGCCAATCCCGACGCCTTCATCCGTGGCAACGTGAACCTGCTCAAGCAGGGCGCGGTGCTGCGCAGCGCAGGTGCCGATGCTCCGGTCGATGCCGCCCAGGCCGCCGCCATGGTGCGCGAGCACGCCGCGCAGTGGCGCCAGTCGCGCTCGGCCATTCCGCAGCCGGTCGCCAGTGGCGTTGCCGCCGCGCCGGCCGCCACGGCCGCGCCTGCAGCGGCGGCCCCCGCAGCCGCTGCGGGTGGACGCCTGGAGATCGCCCCGGCGGTCGCCGCTACCGACAACAACGCAGGTACAACCACCGGCACCGCTGCCGGCAGCGAGGGTGACATGCTGGGCAACGAACAACTGCGGCAGGCCAAGGAAGACGTGGCTACCCGCGATGCCGAGATCCAGGAGCTGCGCAACCGCGTGGCCGAACTGGAGAAGCTCAAGCAGCAGCAGGCCTCGCTGATTGCCATGAAAGGCACCGACCTGGCTGCCGCGCAGCAGCGCCTGGGCGAAGCCCCGGCCACGCGCGAAGCGGGCAGTGGCGGCTGGGCCTGGCTCGGCTTGGCGGTGCTGCTGCTGATCGTGGCCGGCTGGGCCGTGGCCCGTCGGCGCAAGCCGTCGCCGCTGCCGCCGCTGCGCCGCGAGGGACTGGATGCCGCCAGCCTGGCCGCTGCGGTTCCCGCCGCCGATTACGTGGACGAACTGGCGGCCCAGCAGGACGTGGACGCTGACGAGCCCGACCTGCGCGACGCGCCGGATTACGTGCTGGCCGAGACCGAAGTACCGGATGAAGGGCGGCGCGAGCCGGTGTTCACCCTGGAGCCGCAGCCGGGCCGCCCGGTGCAGGACGTCGAGGAGGCCGTTGCCACCCCGGTGGTGGTGCCGGTCGCGCCGGTTGCAGCCGAAGATGTCGTGCCGCCGCACGCGCTCGAAGCGGCGGCCCAGCCGTCCTATCGTGGCGTGTTTGAATTCCCCGAGGACACCGCTGCTGCGGCGGCGGAAGCTCCCGTGGCCGTCCACCACGACCCGGCCCCGCTGGGTGCACCGGGTCGCGACCGCCTTGAACTGGCGATCGCCTACCTCGACCTGGGCGATGCCGAAACCGCCCGCATCCTGCTGCTCGAGGTCGCCCAGGCCGGCGACCCGCACAGCCAGCAGCAGGCCCACGAGCTGCTCTCGCGGCTCGGATGATCCGCGTCGGCCGCCCTCCTGCATTTGAAGCGAAGTTCTGAACATGCGTTACGCATTGGGCGTCGAGTACGACGGCAGCGAGTACAAGGGCTGGCAGCAGCTCGGTGAGAGCGGCTGCCCCAGCGTGCAGGCCAGCCTGCAGGACGCCCTGTCATCGGTGGCCGCCGCGCCGATCCAGGTGGTCTGTGCCGGGCGCACCGATGCCGGCGTGCACGGCGAATGCCAGGTGGTGCACTTCGATACCGATGTGGCGCGTGACCCGCGCGGCTGGACCTTGGGCACCACCACCCGGCTGCCGCGTTCGATCGCGGTGCGCTGGTGCGTGCCGGTGGCCGATGACTTCCACGCACGCTTCTCCGCCCGCGCCCGGCGTTACCGCTACCGGCTGCTCAACCGGCAGATCCGCCCGGCGCTGCACCGGCAGACCCTGAGCTGGGAGCGCCGGCCGCTCGATGCCGCGCTGATGCACCAGGCCGGGCAGGCCCTGCTGGGCGAGAACGACTTCAGCGCTTTCCGCAGCGCCCAGTGCGAGGCCCTTCACGCCCGCCGCGAGCTGCAGGCCATCAGCGTGACCCGCCAGGGCGAGATCGTGGAGGTCTGCGTTCAGGCCAATGCATTCCTTCATCACATGGTGCGCAATATCGTCGGCTCATTGATCCTGATTGGCTGTGGGGAAAAGCCGGTGTCGTGGATGGCCGAGCTGCTTGCCGGCCAGGACCGCACCGTGGCCGGCCCGACCGCACCGCCCCAGGGCCTTGTATTCGTTGGCCCGTTGTACCCCGACAACTGGCACCTGCCCGCCGAGGTCACTCTATGAGCCGCTCCTTCTACCGCACCCGCATCAAGTTCTGCGGCATGACCCGCGCCGGCGACGTGCGCCTGGCCGGCGAACTGGGCGTGGATGCGGTCGGCTTCATCTTCGCCCGTGAAAGCAAGCGCCGGGTGGCCCCGGCCGAAGCCCGCGCCATGCGCCAGGCGATCGCGCCGATGGTGGACGTGGTCGCGCTGTTCCGCGACAACAGCAAGGAAGAGGTGCGCGAAGTGCTGCGCACCGTGCGGCCGACCCTGCTGCAGTTCCATGGCGACGAAGATGAATCCTTCTGCCGCAGCTTCAACATGCCGTACCTGAAGGCGGTGGCCATGGGCGGCCGTGAAGAGGTCAACGCCCGCCAGCTGCAGCTGCGCTACCCCAGCGCGGCCGGTTTCCTGTTCGACAGCCACGCCCCGGGCGGCGGTGGCGGCACCGGCGTGGCCTTCGACTGGACTCGCCTGCCGACCGGCCTGCACCGCCCGTTCCTGCTGGCCGGCGGCATCACCCCGGACAACGTGTTCGACGCCATCGTGGCGACCCTGCCGTGGGGTGTGGACGTCTCCAGCGGCATCGAAACCGAGCCGGGCATCAAGGACGGCTACAAGATGCGCAAGTTCGTCGAAGAAGTCCGCCGCGCGGACTGTCACGAAGCGGATTAGCGCCGGTAGCTCCCGACCGTTGGTCGGGAGACGTTCTACGTCGGAAACGCCTATGTGCGTATCCGCCGATTTCACGTAGCATCGACAGGACAGGACGCGGCCGGCTCGGCGCGTAGTCGCGGGAGGCCGGAGTGCCTCCTGCAGGACGCCGCGGGGGCGGCATCGATGCAGGGAAGTACTGGAATGGCGGAATTTCTGACTGTCGCGCTTACGTTCCCCACGCTGCCTTACAGCATCGTGCTGGCATTCGCCATGGTCTATTGGCTGCTGGCGGCCTGTGGCGTGGTCGACGACGGCATCGGCGGCGACGGCTTGGACCTCGAACTGGGCGACGACGGCCTGCATGGGCTCTCCGGCATGTTCGCCCGGCTCGGCTTGGGCGGCGCCCCGGTGATGCTGGTGATCGCGCTGCTTGCCTTCTTCGGCTGGACCGCCACCTATTTCGTCCACCTTTTCCTGCTGCAGCCGCTGCCGGTGCCGATGCGCTGGCTGGCCGGCAGCGCCACTGCCGTGCTGGCGCTGGTGCCGGCGGTGCCGGTCACCGCCTGGCTGCTGCGTCCGATCCGCCGGCTGCTGCTGCGGCTGCGCCCGGTGTCGCAGCGCTCTCTGCTCGGCCGGGTCGGGGTGGTCGCGTCACCGCAGGTGACCGCCGAGGCCGGCCATGCCAACGTCGACGACGGCGGTGCCGGCCTGATCCTGCAGGTGCGCGTGCGTGACGGCGGGCCGCTGGCGCGCGGCGAGCGTATCGTGCTGCTCGACTACCTGCCCGAACACAATCATTACCTGGTGGCCCGTGAACACGGGCACCCCGCGCTTTCGTTCCAAGACAGCCTGATTCCGGGCGATAAGGAGATCCACCGATGAGTTTTGCGACCATGGCCCCCTTCCTGATCGGGGTGGGCGCCCTGCTGGTGCTGATGTTCGGCCTGGCCGGCCTGTTCAAGGCGTTCTACCGCAAGGTGGACCAGGGCGTGGCCCTGATCGTCAACGACATGAGCGCCCAGCCCAAGGTGCATTTCACCGGCGCCCTGATCATTCCGGTGCTGTACCGCGCCGAGCTGATGCGGATCAGCCTGATCACCCTGCAGATCGACCGCCGTGGCAAGGAAGGCCTTATCTGCCGCGACAACATGCGCGCCGACATCGCGGTGGCGTTCTACCTGCGGGTCAATGAAACCCAGGCCGATGTGCTGCGCGTGGCCAAGGCCATCGGCGCCGACCGTGCCTCGGACAAGCACGCGGTCGATGAACTGTTCAACGCCAAGTTCTCCGAAGCGCTGAAGACGGTGGGCAAGAAGTTCGAGTTCACCGAACTGTTCGAGAAGCGCCAGGAATTCCGCGACGAGATCATCGCGGTGATCGGCAACGACCTCAACGGCTATGCGCTGGAAGACGTCGCCATCGACTACCTGGAGCAGACCCCCAAGCTGCTGCTGGACCAGAACAACATCCTCGATGCGCAGGGCATCCGCAAGATCACCGAACTCACCGCCGCGCAGAACGTGGTGACCAACGAGCTGGAACAGAACGAAAAGCTCGCCATCACCAAGAAGAACGTGGAAGCGCGCGAAGCGCTGCTGGCGCTGGAACGCCAGCAGGCCGAGGCCGAAGCCCGCCAGAAGCGCGAGATTGAAACCATCCAGGCCCGCGAACAGGCCGAAACCGCGAAGGTGCAGGAAGAGCAGCGCCAGCTGTCCGAGCAGGCCCGCATCGAAGCGCAGGAAGTCATCGAAATCCGCGAGCAGAACCGCATGCGCGAGGTGGAGGTGGCCGAACAGAACCGCCAGCGCGCCGTGGCCATCGAAGCCGAACGGGTCGAGCGCGCGCGCCAGCTGGAGCAGGTCACCACCCAGCGCGAAGTGCAGCTGCAGGGCGTGGAGCGCGACAAGGTGGTCGAGTCCGGCAAGATGGACGTGGCCAACATCACCCGTGAGCGGATCGCCATCGACAAGACCGTGGCGCAGGAAGAAGAACGCATCAAGGAAGTGCGTGAAGTCTCCGAAGCCGATCGCCAGAAGCAGGTGCTGATCCTGGAAGCCGAAGCCAAGGCGCAGGAACTGATGGTGCGCCAGGTCAAGGAAGCCCAGGCGGCCGAGACCTCGGCCAAGCACCGCGCGGTGGAAATCACCACGCTGGCCCAGGCCGAACACGAAGCGGCCGGCAAGCAGGCCGAAGCCAAGCGCCTGCTCGCCGACGGTACCCGCGCCGAACAGGCTGCGCCCGGCCTGGCCGAAGCGCAGGTGCGCGAAGCGTCCGCGCTGGCCATCGAAAAGGTCGGTATCGCCGAGGCCCGCGTGATCGAGGCCAAGGCCGAAGCCAGCCTCAAGCAGGGCACCAACGACGCCCGCGTGCTGGCCGAGACCCTGCAGGCCCAGGCCCAGGGTGAAGAGCAGATGGGCCGCGCCCGTGCCAGCGCCACCGAATCGGTGGGAGGCGCCGAAGCCGGCGTGGTGCAGAAGAAGCTGCTGGCCGAGGCCGAGGGCCTGGTCCGCAAGTTCGAAGCCATTGCCTCGCTGAGCGATACCGCGCGCGGCCACGAAGAGTTCCGCATGATGCTCGACAACAGCCTCAAGCAGGCCCTCGCCTCGATCGAAGCGGGCAAGGAAGTCTCGCGCGAGAACGCCGGCGTCATCGCCAGCGCGCTGCGCAATGCCGACATCGACCTGGTGGGTGGCGACGGCGGCATGTTCGAGAACCTGATCAAGGCGGTCTCGCTGGGCAAGTCGATCGAAGGCCTGGCCGGCAAGAGCCCGATCGTGCAGGACCTCATGCAGCGCTACCTGGGGGTCGCGCCGCGCGAGGAAGCCCCGCGCAAGATCGAAGACCAGCACCTGGCCGAGGTCGAAACCGTGTCGGCCACCGTGGTCGACGCCCGCTGAGCCCCCTCGATGGCGCGCCGCGTGCGCGCCGTCGTCGCCCCCTCACTGGCCGGCTTGTCCGGCCGGTTGTCCGTGAGCCGGAAGGAAGCCGATGTCTGATACCGCCAACCGTCCCGAGCCGTCGCCGCCGGAAGCCACCACCACCGTCGACCAGGCCGTTGCCCAGGGCGGTGCCTATGAAGTGCTGCGCCGCCGGCTGGGTGACCAGGGGGGGCGCCTGCGCGGGCTGGCCGATACGCTCAACCAGCAGCGCCTGGCCGAATTCGGCGACAGCCGCCTGGAAGTCACCGGCCGCTTCCGCATCCGCAGCGAGAACAACTGCGTGGGTCGCGACATCGTGCAGGTCGGTCCGGACCTGCTGCTGTTCGGTTACAACGTTTTCCTGGGGCTGAAGACCCAGACCCGCGTGGAGGATGTGTTCGGGCTGTACCGGCTGGTGCAGGCCGGCGAGGGCTACGACGTGGTGCCGGTGGAAGCCAAGGGCAGCTTCCTGGCGCAGGCCGCGTTCGTGCACGACTTCGGCGAACTGTACGCGTACTACAAGCACGCACGCCTGCTGCAGCTGATCAAGGTCGGCGACAAGCTGCTGGCCTCGTTCCAGATCGGCGAGCGCAGCACCGACGTGCGCGTGTTCCGCTGGGCGGTCGCCCGCGATGGCGCGCTGACCTACCTGGACGCGCGCGGCGAACGCGATATCGCGCTGCCGCCACCGTTCGATTTCGAATGGACACGGGCCACCCGCGACATGGCGGTCAGCGGCCGCCATTCGCACCTGAACATCCTCGATACCCTGTTCGTCGAGACCACCGGGGGCGACCTCACCATCAAGGTGGAGAACAACACCGAAAGCGGGCAGGGCATCTACAGCGAGCCGGTCGACGACAGTACCCAGTCGCTGGATGACGCGCAGTTCGATTTCGCCCGGGTCGGTTCACTGGTGCTGCTGAAGGTACTGCCGTACCGCGAAACCACCTGGCGTGGGCTGATCTACAACACGCTCACCGGCACCATCACCCGCAACGATGCGATCGTGCAGGCCTGCGTGCAGCTGCCCGAAGACCACGGCATCATCTTCCCCGGTGGTTACTACCTGCAGAGCGGCGAACACAAGGCGTTCGACGCGTCCATGCAGGGCATGCAGTTCAAGCGTGCCATCCGTTCGCCGAACGGCGAAGACGTGCTGTACATCTTCTACGAGCGCGAAGGCGGGCGCTCGGCGCTGTTCGTGTACAACACCATCCAGCGCGTGCTGCAGACGCCGGTGTTCGGCCACGGCTACGCCTTCCTGCACGACGGGCGCATGGTGCTGTTCCATGCCGAAGGCACCGAACCCACCCGCATCCACCCCATGCAGGTGTGGCAGACCCCGTTCAGCAGCGACGAGTTCGCCGCCAGCCGGCCGCCGGGCAATACCTTCATGGGCCGGATCGGCAATGCCGAACTGGTGCGCGGCATTTCCAACCTGTTCGACCTGGCCCGCACCATCGAAGGCCAGGATGTGTCGGTGCAGCGCTACCAGCGCCTGGTGCAGGACACCCGGCGGCTGTTCGACGCCCACCACTGGCTGGACGACGCGCAGTGCGACGGCGCCGCGGGCCTGCTCCGCGAGATCAGCGCCACCGGCGAGTCGGTGCTGGACGAGTACGAGAAAGTACAGTCGATCCGGCAGCAGTCGGCGCAGGCCATGGCCCAGGCGCAGGCCAGCCAGAAGGCGTTGCTGGCGCGCCTGCAGCCGGAGAACTGGACGGAGGTGCAGGCCTTCGTGGAGGCGCTGAACGCGATCTCCACCCAGCGTGGCCACCTGCTGACCATCCGCGATTACCGTTACATCGACACCGATGTGATCGATGCGATGACCGCCGCCCTGCAGGAGGCGCACGACCGTATCGGCGCGGCCACCGGCCAGTTCCTGGGCGGCGAGCAGGCACTGGCCCCGCTGGGCGCCCGGCTGCAGGTACTCGACGAGGCGGCCCAGCAGGCCGAAAGCGCCCGGGTGCTGGATGAGCAGCTGGCCGGCATGCGTGCGATGGCGGCCGACCTGGACATGCTGTCGACCCTGATGGCCGGGCTGAAGGTGGATGACGCCACCGCGCGCACCCGCGTGGTGGAATCCATTTCCGCGGTGTACGCCCGGCTCAACCAGAGCCGGGTGCGCGCCGAGCAGCGGCGACGCACCCTGGGCTCGGCCGAGGCGGTGGCGCAGTTCGCCGCGCAGTTCGCGCTGTTCTCCCAGGCCATCACCAGCGCGCTGGCCATGGCCACCGACCCGGAGCGGGCCGATGAGCAGATGTCGCGCCTGCTGGTGCAGCTGGAAGAACTGGAAAGCCAGTTCGGCGAGCACGAGCAGTTCCTGGGCGACATCCTGGCCAAGCGCGAAGAACTGATCGAAGCCTTTGAAACGCACAAGCAGGCGCTGCAGGACGAGCGCCAGCGCAAGGCGCGTTCGGTGCTGGACGCCGCCACCCGCATCCTGGATGGCCTGGCCAAGCGTACCGAGCGCTTTGCCAGCGCCGACGAGCTCAATGCCTTCTTCGCCGGCGATGCGCTGGTGCTCAAGCTGCGTGAGCTGGCCGGGCGCCTGCGCGAGCTGCGCGACAGCGTCAAGGCCGACGACGTCGAAGCGCGCCTGAAGGGCGTGCGCGACCAGGCCGTGCGCGCGCTGCGCGACCGCAGCGAGTTGTTCGAAGACGGGGGCAACGTGGTCCGGCTGGGCCCGCGCCACCGCTTCAGCGTCAACACCCAGGCGCTGGACCTGACCCTGCTGCCGCGCGGGGAGGAGCTGGCCATCCACCTGACCGGTACTGATTTCCTGGAGACGCTGCACGACCCGGAACTGGCCGGGCTGAAGGCGTACTGGCAGGTCGGGCTGGATTCCGAATCGGCGCAGCTGTACCGGGGCGAATACCTGGCCGGCAGCCTGCTGCAGGCGGCGATGGAAGGCCGCGACGGGCTGGACCTGGCCACCCTGCAGCGCAGCGCGGCCGAGCCCGACGCGCTGGAACGGATCGTGCGCGACTTCGCCGCCCCGCGTTACCGCGAAGGATATGAGCGCGGCATCCACGACCACGACGCCAGCCTGATCCTGCACGCGCTGCTGCCGCTGCAGCAGGCGGCGGGCACCCTGCAGCACGCCCCCCGCGCCCGTGCGTTGGCGATGCTGTTCTGGTCCGCGCAGCACCGCCGCGACGATGTCCTGCAGTGGGCTGCGCGACAGGCCGGTGCCGATGCGATCGCGCGCCTGTTCGGCTCACGCGAAGGCCAGCAGGCGCTGCTGGCCGACATCGGTGCCGCGCTGTCCAGCTTCGTGGACGAACACCAGCTCCCGTTCGACCCGGTCCAGGCGCAGGCCGCAGCGGCGTATCTCGCCGCGGAACTGGGCGCTGGCGAGCCGGTGTTCAGCACCAGCCGCTATGCGCAGGCGCTGCTGGATGCACTCGGCCAGCACCTGCAGGCCGCCGGCCAGCGCGAGGCATTCGACCGTGCGCTGCAGCGCGAACAGGACGGCCTGGCGGCGCGCTGGGCGCTGGCCGGACAGTGGCTGCGTGCGTTGTGCCAGCTGCCTGCGTTCACCGATCACAGCGCCTATGTCGATGAAGCAGCGGCGCTGCTGCTGGTGGCGCGCACGTTGCGCACCCGACCCAGCGACGTGGCGCTGCTGGTGCAGGTCGACGGCCTGCTGGGCGAGCACGCGCGCGTGCAGAAGGGGCGCCTGCTGCTGTCGCTGGATGATTTCCTGGCCCGCCTGCGCGAGCACCTGCAGGCGTTCGTGCCGGCGTTCCATGCCTACCAGGGCGTGCGCCAGCGCATCATCGGCCGCGAGCGCGATGCCCTGCGCCTGTCCGAATTCAAGGCACGGCCGCTGTCGTCGTTCGTGCGCAACAAGCTGATCAACGATGTGTACCTGGGCGTCATCGGCGACAACCTCGCCAAGCAGATGGGTACCGTGGGCGAGAACAAGCGCAGCGACCTGATGGGCCTGCTGATGATGATCTCGCCGCCCGGCTACGGCAAAACCACCCTGATGGAATACGTGGCGCACCGGTTGGGCCTGGTCTTCATGAAGATCAACGGCCCCGCGCTCGGCCATGAGGTGCGTTCGCTGGATCCAGCCCAGGCCCCGGATGCGACCTCACGGCAGGAACTGGAGAAACTCAACCTGGCGCTGGAGATGGGCAACAACACCATGCTGTATGTCGATGACATCCAGCACACCCATCCGGAGTTCCTGCAGAAGTTCATTTCGCTGTGCGACGGCACCCGCCGCATCGAAGGCGTGTGGCGCGGGCGTACCCGCACCTACGACATGCGCGGCAAGAAGTTCTGCGTGGTGATGGCCGGCAACCCGTATACCGAGTCCGGCGAAGTGTTCAAGATCCCGGACATGCTGGCCAACCGTGCCGACATCTACAACCTGGGCGACGTGCTGGGCGGCATGGAAGATGCCTTCACCTTGAGCTACATCGAGAACAGCCTGACCTCCAACCCGGTGCTGGCGCCGCTGGCCACCCGTGACTTGGCCGACCTGTACCTGCTGGCCGAGCGGGCCGCCGGCAAGGAGGTCTCGACCAACGCGCTGAGCCATGCCTACAGCGGTGCGGAGATCAACGAAATCGTCGCTACCCTGCAGCGCATGCTGCGCGTGCGCGACGTGGTCTATCGGGTCAACCAGCAGTACATCGCCAGCGCGGCGCAGGACGACCGCTACCGTACCGAACCGCCGTTCCGCCTGCAGGGCAGCTACCGCAACATGAACAAGCTGGCCGAGAAGATCTCGCCGGTGATGAACGATGCCGAGCTGCAGCAGCTGGTCTCCGACCACTACCTGGGCGAGGCGCAGCTGCTCACCACCGGCGCGGAGGAGAACCTGCTCAAGCTGGCCGAGCTGCGCGGGGTGCAGGGCGAGGAGGAACAGCAGCGCTGGGCCCAGATCAAGCGCGATTTCCTGCGCAACAAGGCCATGGGCGCCGGTGACGCCGATGTTGGCGGCCGGGTGGTGGCGCAGCTGGCCGATATCGCCAGCGCGCTGCAGCCCAGCGCGCCACCGGCAGCGGTGGCGGTGGAAGAACCCGCGCCTTGGCCCGCGCTGCTGGCCGCGCTGGAACGGCTGGCCCAGGCCCACGCGGCGAGTGCCGCCCCTGCGGCCGTGGCTGTCGAAGCGCCCCTCGCCGAACCCTTGTCGCAGGGGCTGCAGCAGGGTCTGGCGCCGTTGCTGCAGCTGCTGGGCCAGTCCAATGCGCAGCAGGCCCGCACCGGTGAGACGCTGGCGTTGCTGGCCGGCTGGGTGCGCCAGCAGGCCGAGCGCGAGCCGGCCCCGGCTGCACGGCCGCGCGTGCGCCGCGCCAGCACCCCCGAAGAACGCGCGCTGGATGAGGCGCTGATGCGCCATTTCTACGGCGAATCGGCGCGGCCACCACGGGACGCGGCCGCGGCGGACGACGCGCACGCATGAGTGCGCGCTGGCCCGTGCCGACAGCACCGGCTCCCGATGCGGCCGACCTGGCGCGTTGGGGAGATGCGGTGGTGGCCGTGTTGGGGCAGGTAGATGACGCGGCCGCGACCGCCGACCGGGCAGGGCAACCGTTGCTGGACCTGTTGGCGCAACTGGCATTGGTGCTGCAATCGGCCGCGCCCGGCGGCGTGCGCCGGCAGACCGGCTGGTGGGGGCGCCTGTTGGGCCGTGACGTTGAACGCGAGCTGGATGCACAGGACTGGCAACCGCGCCTTGGCCTGCTGTTGACGCAGGTCGAGCTGGCCGCGCAGGCGCTGCGCGAACAGGGCAGCCGATACCTCGCTGCGCAGGCGGCCGCGCTCGATGCGGCAGGGGCCACCCAGCGGTGGGTGGACGCCGGCGCCGCGCAACTTCCCACCCTGCCCGCACCGCTGCAGCCTGTGCTTGCCCAGCGCCTGGATCACCTGCGCCGGCTGGCCGCCGTGCGGCAGCTCGAAGCCGGGCAGTGGCAGCTGTTGTACGAACAGGACAGCGACCTGCTGGCACGCGGCCAGCGCATCACCGAAACGCTGCTGCCGGCCTGGCGGCAGGCGGTACTGGCGCGCCGTGCCGATGACCAGCAGCAGCGCAATGCGCAGGCCGCGCAGCTGCAGGCGCAGATCGCCGCCGAGCTGGCCTCGGCGCAGGCTAGACTCGACTGACCCCGATACCCGATTGACCCCCTTCAAGGAGATCACGCCATGACCCAGGATCCGCAGGACAACACGGCGCTTGCCGTGGCACCGGCCGCCGTCGACGACGCCACCCTGCAGGCGCTGGGGCTGGTCGCTGACGACCTGCCGCGCATCGCGGAAATCGGCCGCAGCCTGGAGGACATCCGTCCGGGCAACCTGCAGGTATTCGGGCGCGAAGCGGCGGCCAAGACCGCCGCGTTCTCCAGCCAGCTGCTCGACCAGGTACGCAACCGCGACCTGGATGCCAGTGGCGACAAGCTGGGCGAAGTGGTGCGCATCGCGCGCACGCTCAACCTGGATGGGCTCACCCAGCGTTCGAAGGTGCCGGTGATTGGTGGCCTGATCGACAAGCTGCGTGCCTCCAAGGGCGAGCTGGTGCAGAAGTTCAGCGACACCAACCGCCAGATCGAACAGCTGCTCGGCGATGTCGGCAGCCAGCAGGCGCTGATGGGCCAGCGCGTGGGCGAGTTCGACCGCATGCACGAGATCGTGCGCGACGAACGCCATGCGCTGGGCCTGCACATCGCCGCCGGCAAGCAGCGGCTGGCCAGCCTGCGCAGCGAGCAGCTGGCCGGTGCAGGCAGTGAAGACCCGCAGGTGCGGATCCGCCAGGGCGAGCTGGACAATGCGATCCGGCTGCTCGACAAGCGGGTGGGCGACCTGGTGGTGATGCAGCATGCGGCCGACCAGTCGCTGCCGATGATCCGCCTGATCCAGGCCAATGCGATCCAGCTGATCGAGAAATTCAATACCGTCCGCGACATCACCATCCCGTCGTGGAAGCGCCAGTTCGCCATCCAGCTGTCGTTGAGCGAGCAGAAGAGCGCGGCCGAGCTGTCCAACACGATCGACGATGCGACCAACGAACTGATGCGGCGCAATGCCGACCTGATGCGGCAGACCTCGGTGGACACCGCCAAGGCGAACCAGCGCGCGGTGATCGACGTGGCGACCCTGCGCCACACCCACGAACAGCTCATCGCCACCGTGGAAGAAGTCCGCACCATCCACCGCGAAGGCATGCAGCAGCGCCAGCAGGCCGAGGTGGAACTGGCCAAGATGCGTGATGACGTCCAACAACGCCTGGCGGCTCCGACAGCGGCATAAGTCTGGTAGGGCGTTAACGCAGCTTTTCGGTCAGCCATTCCGCAAGGGATTCGACCCGGGCATCCTGCGCGCCCTCCGGGGTGGCCAGCACCCAGAAGCCACCGGTCGCGGCGAAGCCCCACGGCGCCAGCAGGCGTCCGGCCGCCAGCTCATCGGCCACCAGCGGCTCCGGCGCGATCGCCACGCCCAGCCCGGCCACGGCCGCTTCCAGCAGGTAATAGAGGTGATCGAATCCGGTGCCCAGCTGCAGCTGCGCCGGGTCCAGGCGATGCGACAACGCCCAGTCCGGCCACGCCTGCGGGCGCGAGGTGGTGTGCAGCAGCGGTTCGCGCAGCAGCGCCTGCGGTGGCTGCTGGCGCAGCCGCGCCGCAGCCGGATGCTGCGGGCTGACCACCACGCCGACCCGTTCCGGGGCCAGTTCGCGCACCTGCCAGCCGCGCGGCCACGGTGGCTGCGCCAGCAGCAGCACCGCATCCAGCGCCTGCTGCTGTTCGGTGAAGCTGCCGTCCTGCGCCGACCAGTGCAGCGGCAGCTGCGGCAGGTCGGCCTGCAGCGCGGGCAGGCGCGGAATCATCCAGCGCGCCAGGATGCTGCCGCTGCAGCCCAGCACCAGCGCCTCCGGCCGCTGCCGGCGCTGCAGGGTGTCCACCGCCTCACGGATCTGGGTGAACGCCCCGGCGCAGGCCACCTGCAGGGCCTGGCCGGCCGCGGTCAGGCGCAGCCCCCGCCCGGCCCGTTCGAACAACGCCACCCCGAGGTGCTCCTCGAGCAGCCGCAGCTGGCGGCTGATTGCCCCGTGGGTCACGTGCAGCGCCTCGGCCGCGCGTGCCACGCCGCCCAGCCGGGCGGTGGCCTCGAAGCTGCGCAGGGCATTGAGGGGCGGCAGTGGCGTCTGGTTCATGTGAGTTTTCCTGACGTGTTGGTGCAGATAATATCGATATTCCGGTCACGACATGTGCGCTAAATTGTCAGCCTGTCTCCAACGGCTGTCGCGTCATGTCCGTATCGTCCGTCCCCCCCATCACCGATTTCCACGCCTATCCCGACGCCAACGGCCATTTCGGCCGCTATGGCGGCAGTTTCGTTGCCGAAACGCTGATCGGGCCGCTGCAGGAGCTGGCGGCGGCCTATGACGAGGCGCGCCGCGACCCCGCATTCATCGCCGCCTACGACAAGGACCTCACCCATTACGTGGGCCGTCCCAGCCCGATCTACCACGCCGAGCGGCTGAGCCGGCAGGTCGGCGGCGCGCAGATCCTGCTCAAGCGCGAAGACCTGAACCACACCGGCGCGCACAAGATCAACAACACCATCGGCCAGGCCCTGCTGGCCGCGCGGATGGGCAAGAAGCGCATCATCGCCGAGACCGGCGCCGGCCAGCACGGCGTGGCCAGCGCTACCGTGGCCGCGCGGCTGGGCCTGGAATGCGTGGTGTACATGGGCGCCACCGACATCGAGCGGCAGAAGATCAACGTCTACCGCATGAAGCTGCTGGGCGCGACGGTGGTCCCGGTCACGTCGGGATCGGCCACGCTCAAGGATGCGCTCAACGAAGCCATGCGCGACTGGGTCACCAACGTGCGCGACACCTTCTACATCATCGGCACCGTGGCCGGCCCGGACCCGTACCCGCGCATGGTGCGCGACTTCAACGCCATCGTCGGCCGCGAAGCGCGCGCGCAGATGCTTACCGATTACGGCCGGCTGCCCGATGCGATCACTGCCTGCGTGGGCGGCGGCAGCAATGCCATCGGCCTGTTCCATGCGTTCCTCAATGATCGCGACGTGCGCATCGTCGGCGCCGAAGCGGCCGGTGACGGCATCGAGACCGGGCGCCATGCGGCCTCGATCGCGGCAGGCCGCCCCGGCGTGCTGCACGGCAACCGTACCTACGTGATCTGCGACGACGACGGCCAGATCATCGAAACCCACTCGGTCTCGGCCGGGCTGGATTACCCCGGCGTGGGCCCGGAACACGCGTTCCTGGCCGATGCCGGTCGCGCCGAGTACGTGGGCATCACCGACGATGAGGCGCTGGCCGCGTTCCATCAGCTGGCGCACAGCGAAGGCATCCTGGCCGCGCTGGAATCCAGCCATGCCGTGGCCCAGGCGATCAAGATCGCGCGCGAGCTGCCCAGCGACAAGCTGGTGCTGTGCAACCTGTCCGGCCGTGGCGACAAGGACGTGCACACCATTGCCGCGCGCGAGGGCCTGGTCCTGTGAATCCGGTGCTGCGCCAGGGAAGTGCGCTGCTGATCGTGGTCGGCCTGACCGGCTGCAAACCGCCGGAGCCGCCGGTGCTGGCCCCTGCGGCGACGCCGGCGGCGATTGCGCCGGCCCGGCTGCCGGCGAGCAATGACGACGTGGCAGATCGCCCGTTCGAGGATGCACCGCAGGACACACCGCCTGCGGACGAAACCGACGCTCCCGCCGTGGTCTTGGTCGCGCTGGACCACGCAGGTGATGTGGTGATCGGCCAGCGTTTCAGCGACGTCGAAGCGGACGGATCATGGCATTCGGCCGGCCTGAGCGAAGGCGACGGTGCGGGTGCCTGCGAGTACTACGAGCGCGGCAGCCTGCCCGAAGGGGTGTCGATGATGGTCGATGCCGGCCACGTGCAGCGGTTCGACCTCGACACCATCGACGGTTCCTACGAGGCGATTGCCCAGCCGGGGCCGTTCGGCCTGCGCCTGGGCATGTCGCTGGACGAGGCGCTCAAGCGCCTGCCTCCGGGCAGCACCCGCACACCGCATGCCTACGACCCGGACGTGGGCGAGTACCTGACCTGGCAGGACCCCGGTTCGGATCTGGCGATCCGGCTGGAGATCTTCGGCGGGGTGATATCTAAGCTGTACTGGGGCGCCAGTGGCGCCGTTGAATTGAAAGAAGGATGTGCCTGAGATGCCTGTTGCCCGTATCGACGCCTGTTTCGCCCGCCTGCGTGCCAGCCGCCGCAAGGCGCTGATTCCGTTCATCACCGCCGGCGATCCGCTCCTGGATGCGACCGTGCCGGTGATGCATGCGCTGGCCGCGGCCGGTGCCGACGTGATCGAACTCGGGGTGCCGTTCTCCGACCCGATGGCCGATGGCCCGACCATCCAGCGCAGCTCCGAACGCGCGCTGGCGCGCGGCGCCGGCCTGCGTTACGTACTGGAAACGGTGCAGGCCTTCCGCCGCGACGACACCACCACCCCGGTGGTGCTGATGGGCTACCTCAACCCCGTCGAGATTCACGGCACCGCGCGGTTTGCCAAGGCGGCCATCGATGCGGGCGTGGATGGCGTGCTGCTGGTGGACCTGCCGCCCGAAGAGGCGGAAGAAACGCTGGAGATCTTCAACGCGGCCGGGCTGGCGCTGATCCTGCTGGCGTCGCCGACCACGGCGGACGCCAGGTTGGACCTGCTCTCCTCGATGGCCAAGGGCTATCTCTATTACGTGAGCTTCGCCGGTGTCACCGGCGCCTCGGAGCGGCTCGACAGCAGCGCGGCCGGTGTCCGCCTACGTGACCTGCGCAGCCGCTCGACCGTGCCGGTGGTGGCCGGGTTCGGCATCAAGGACGCACAGAGCGCCGCCGCGATGGCGGTGGAAGCCGATGGCGTGGTGGTCGGCAGCGCGCTGGTGGCGGCGTTGGGCGAGGCAGCCGATGCCGCCGGCGCGGCCCAGGTGGCATGTACCTTCCTGCAGCCCCTGCGCGACGCGCTGGACGCCTGAGCGGGCCGCAACGTACGGCCCAGCATGGTTTTCACGCCGGGATCACCCCGCCGGCAGGGGGTCCCGGCCGTGGAACGGGTGAGCTAGACTGTCCGCCTTTGCGGCCCCCGGGCCGCCCTGAACGGAAGTGTCATCCCGCATGAGTTGGCTCAGCAAGTTGATGCCGTCGGGCATCCGCACCGACAACGTCCCCAGCAAGAAGCGCAGCGTCCCCGAGGGCCTGTGGGAAAAGTGCAGCAGCTGCGGCAGCGCGCTTTACGGTCCTGAGCTGGAAGAGAACCTGGAAGTCTGCCCCAAGTGTGGCCACCACATGGCCATCCGTGCGCGGGCGCGCCTGGCGTCGTTGTTCGACGCCGACAGCACCACCGAAATCGCCGCGCGCCTGGGGCCGACCGACCTGCTGAAGTTCAAGGACCAGAAGAAGTACAGCGAGCGCATCAAGGCGTCGCAGAAGAACACCGGCGAGTACGACGCGCTGATCGCCATGCAGGGGCTGCTCAAGGGCAGGCCGCTGGTGGCCTCGGCCTTCGATTTCGCCTTCATGGGCGGCTCGATGGGCTCGGTGGTCGGCGAGCGCTTCTCGCTGGCCGCGGAAAAGGCGCTGGAAATCGGCGCGCCCTACGTGTGTTTCTCCGCCAGCGGCGGCGCGCGCATGCAGGAAGGCCTGTTCTCGCTGATGCAGATGGCCAAGACCTCGGCGGCGCTGGGCCGCCTGCGTGCTGCGGGGCTGCCGTACATTTCGGTGCTGACCCATCCCACCACCGGTGGCGTGTCGGCGTCGTTCGCGATGCTGGGCGACATCAACATCGCCGAGCCGCAGGCGCTGATCGGCTTCGCCGGCCCGCGCGTGATCGAGCAGACCGTGCGCGAGAAGCTGCCGGAAGGCTTCCAGCGTTCGGAGTTCCTGCTCGAGCACGGCGCCATCGACCAGATCTGCGACCGTCGCGAGATGCGCGACCGCCTGTCTGAACTGCTGGCCATGCTGGGCCGCCAGTCCGCGCCGGACGCTGCTGCCTGATGGGCGCGCGCAAGTATTTCGGCACCGACGGCATCCGCGGTCGGGTCGGGCAGGGGGTGATCTCCGCGGACTTCGTGCTGCGCCTGGGCAATGCACTGGGCCGGGTGCTGACCGAACGCAACGGCCACCGCCCGGGTCACCGGCCGGTGGTGGTGATCGGCAAGGACACGCGCATTTCCGGCTACATGTTCGAAGCGGCGCTGGAAGCCGGGCTGGTTGCGGCCGGCGCTGACGTGCAGCTGCTCGGGCCGATGCCGACCCCGGCGGTCGCGTTCTTGACGCGCACGCTGGGCGCCGACGCCGGCATCGTGATCAGTGCGTCGCACAACCCGCACTACGACAATGGCATCAAGTTCTTCTCCGCAGATGGCGAGAAGCTCGACGATGCGACGGAGCTGGCGCTGGAAGCGGCGCTGGATACCGATTTCACCACGGCCGACTCGGATCGCTTGGGCAAGGCGGCGCGCGGCCGCGATGCGGTGGGCCGCTACATCGAGTTCTGCAAGGCCAGCGTGCCGCGCGGGTTCGACCTGCGTGGGTTGAAGATCGTGCTGGATTGCGCGCACGGCGCCACGTACCACATCGCGCCGATGCTGTTCCGCGAGCTGGGTGCGGACGTGGTGGCGATCGGTGCCGAGCCGAACGGGGTCAACATCAACGATGGCGTCGGTTCGATGCACATCGACAACCTGGCCGCCAAGGTGCGTGAAACCGGTGCGGACCTGGGCATCGCGTTCGATGGCGATGGTGACCGCGTGTTGATGGCCGATGACCAGGGCAACCCGGTCGACGGTGATGACCTGCTGTACGTGCTGGCGCCGTCGTGGCAGCGCAACGGCCGCCTGCGCGGTCCGGTGGTGGGCACGCTGATGACCAACTTCGGGCTGGAGCAGGCGCTGGATCGCCTGGGTCTGCCGTTCCAGCGCAGCAACGTGGGCGACCGTTACGTGCACCAGGCGCTGGTGGAAGGTGGCGGGGTGCTCGGCGGTGAGGCATCGGGGCACCTGTTGTGCCTGGATCGCGCGACCACGGGCGATGCGATCATCAGTGCGCTGCAGGTGCTGGAAGTGTTGCGTCGGGAAGGCAAGAGCCTGCGCGAGTCGCTGGTCGGGCTGACCCGGGTGCCGCAGAAGACGGTCAACGTGCGCCTGGGAGATGTTTCGGCGAAAGCGATCGTGCAGTCCGAAGGCGTGCAGGCGGCGCTGGCCGCCGCGCAGCAGGCAGTCAAGGGGCGGGGTCGTGCGTTCCTGCGCCCGTCCGGCACCGAGCCGGTGGTGCGCGTCACGGTCGAGGCCGACACGGCCGAGCTGATGCAGGCCACGCTGGACAGCCTGTCCGGCGCGGTCAAGGCCGCCGCGGCAGCATAATGAAAAGCCCGGCTTCGGCCGGGTTTTTTTGTTGCGTGAATGTTCCGCGTAAAGCAGCGTCTCACTACTACGAGCTGGGGCGGCCGACGGGCAACCCCGCTCCGGGACACGCCGTGAACCCATCCATGGGGGCTTGGCAAAAACATCCATGTTTTTGACAGTCCCTCCGGGGGTTGCCCGCCGTCCGCCCCCGAAAGTTGGCCGTGAGCGGTAGGGTCGGTTCCCAAACGACTGCAGTTATCGGTGATCGGCGCTTTAACGCATGACCCTCGAACGCAGGACCGCTGTGTGCTTCACGGCCCCGGCACCATCTTTTTCTGCCTGGCCTTGAACCGGTTGAACACCGGTGCGATCAACGGGTGGTAACTCCACGCGATGCGCTTGCGCAGCCAGCTGGCGGGGCGGTTGCGGATGGCGAAGCGGTAGATGTGTTCCGGATCGCCGCCGACCACGTTGCGGCCGAACGGGTGGGTGGTGTGCAGGTAACGGAACCCCTGCGCGCGTGCGATGGGCAGGTAATCCTCGTCGAAATCGCCGTAGGGCCAGCACAGGGTGTCGGACGCTTCGCCCAGCTGTTCCTGCAGTACGCTGCGCGCCATTTCCAGGTCACGGGTGATGCCGTCGCGCTTCTGTTCGCGGCTGATGTCCTGCTTCATCCAGCGCGTGTGGGTGTGGGTGTGGCAGTGCACTTCGAAGGTGCCGGCATCAATCATCGCGCGGGCTTCGCTCCAGCGCATCATCACGTCGTCGTGGCGGTTCTCGCGCAGGATCGCCGCTTCGCAGGCGCGGTGGTCGGGCGTGGCCGGGAGTACGGCATCTGGCTGGCCTGCATGCGGGCGCAGCGGGCCTTCGCCCATCCAGCCGGTGACCACGAACACGACGGCATGCATGCCGTACTTCTGCAGGATGGGGTGGGCGTACACCCAGTTGTCCAGGTAGCCGTCGTCGAAGGTGATCACGATCGACTTGCGCGGCACCGGTTTGCCGGCCAGGAAGCCGGCGTACTGCTCGAGCGTGAGCGAGGTCCAGCCGTTGCGGGCGAGCCAGGCGATCTGGCTTTCGAAATTTTCCGGCGACACCGTGATCATGCCCGGCGAGGGCGACACGTGGTGGTGCATGAGCACCGGCACGGTTCTAGCGTTGGCCATGGCCCAGTTCCTTCAACCACTGGTGGTAATAGTATTCGGTGGCTTCGGTGTGCCCGGTCGGGGTGAAGCGGTGCGCGCTGCGCATCCAGTCCCACCCGGCCTGGCCCATCTGCCGGCGGCGTTCGGGCTGCTCCATCAGGGTCTGCAGGGCGCGGGTGAGCGCGGCCTGGTCGCCAAGCGGGGCGAGCAGGGCGTTGCTGCCTTCCACCAGCATCTCCGGCACGCCGCCGACCCGGGTGGCCACGATCGGCACGCCGACGTAGGCGGCCTCGAGGAATACCGTGCCGGCGGCCTCCTTGTGGGTGGCCAGGGCAAAGATGTCGAAGCCGGTCATCAACCGGCACGCACCGTGCCGGTAGCCGAGCAGGTGGACCTGGGCAGTAATGCCGAGTTCGGCGCGAAGCGCTTTCAGCTGATCCAGCACGGGCTGGCCGTCGCCGACGATCACCAGCTGCAGGTTCGGCTGCCGGCGGCACAGCGGGGCCATGGCGCGCAGCAGGTCGGCGTGGCCCTTGGCTTCGCGCAGCACCGCGACGCAGCCGACCACGACCTGGTCGTCTGTGAAGCCGAGTTCGCGGCGGACCTCGGCGCGGGTTTCCTGCAGGCACTGCCACGCATCATCGTCCTGCACCTGCGACCACTGCGGTGGCACGGCGATGGGTGGCACGATGCCGATGTGGCCGTCGGCCACGCCGCGATGGACCAGCAGCTGCTTGACGAAGCTGCTCACGGTCAACACCCGGTGCGGCAGGCCGGTGTAGGTGAGCAGGGAGTTGACCGGGCTCATCAGGTGGCGTGAGCGCACCACCAGCGGCGCGCCGGCCAGGCGCGCGCCGGCGGCGGCAATCAGCGCATCGCGGCGGCTGGTGGTGTTGACCACGTCATAGGTGTGCCGGCGCACCAGCCGTTTCACCGACCAGATGCCGCGCAGCAGGCGCAGCAGCCCGCCCATCTTCAGGGCATGCACGGTGAAGCCCGCTTCGCGCGCCACCTCGCCCAGGCGGGCGCCGGGCTGGCACAGCAGCGATACGTCGTGGCCACGCTCGCGCATGGCCAGCATGTGGCGGTAGATGTAGATCTCCTGGCCGCCGAATCCCTTCGCGGCTTCCGTGTGCAGGATTTTGAGGGGCTTGTTCATCATGAACGTTCCAGGGGTCTAGACAATCAACGTCATTGCTTGCGGAAGTGGGTCAACGCGTTCCAGGCCGTGCGTACTGCGGCCGGGTCCGGCGACTGGTCGGGTACCGGCAGGTAGCGGGCATCCAGGGTGGTGGCGTTGCCGAACTTGTCGAACACATAGGTGCGGTCGCCTTCGCGGATGCCGCGCTGGGACCAGCTTTCGACCAGCAGGGGGCGCGCCGGGCGCGAGATATCGAACAGGTCCTGGCCGGTGCTGAAATCGGCCAGTGCGTTTTCGCAGCCCAGCCCGTGGCGCATCAGGGTGGGCACCCAGTCTTCGTGGCTGCTGGCCGCGTCGTGCCGTGCCGGGCCGCGCCCGGGCCAGTGCAGCACGAATGGCACCCGCATCTGGTAGTCGGAGAAATTGCCGTTGTGGCCCCAGTAATTCAGGCCCAGGTCGTTGAATTCTTCGGCATGGTCGCCGGTGACCAGCACGATGGTGTTGTCGGCCTGGCCGCTCTCGCGCAGGGTCGCCAGCAACTGGCCGATCAACGCATCGGTGTAATGCACGGCGGTGCGATAGCGGTTGCGCTCGGGGGTGGCGTCGTGCTCCTCGTCGAAGGCAAGGAAGTTCACGTCCGTGGCCATCGGCGTGGCCAGTGCGGGATAGCCCTCGGGCAGGTGGTACGGCGCATGCGTGCTGTCCAGGAACACCATCCCGAACCAGTGGCCGCCGCCTGGCTGGCGGATGTCCGCATCGAGCGCATCGACGATGTGCCGGTCACGCGCGGCGACCGGCAGCGACGACGGCGCGGTATGCAGCTGGTTGCGTACCTGGGCGAACACGGTGCGGTCGAACTCGGGGCTGTACAGCGGCGCGCTGCCGTACAGGTGCAGGTCGTAGCCCTGCTGCTGCAGCACATCGAACAGGATCGAGCCGCGCTGTTCGCTGAGCATGCTGGACCAGTAGCCGCCGGGCAGGCCGTAGAGCAGGCCGAACAGGCCATACCGGGTGGCATTGCCGCTGCTGTAATGCCGGTCATACACCTCCGACTGCTGCGCCAGCGCCCAGGTGTTGGGCATGGTGGCGGCATCCAGCGCGTCGTGCCGCAGCGATTCCAGCACCACCACCAGCACGTTGGGTTGGGTGTGGCTCTGGCAGCGCAGCGGGTGCAGCGGGTACTGCAGCTGGCTGTGGCGCGGATCGGGCAGGTTGGCCTGGGGCAGGCTGCGCACGCCCAGCCGGTGCATCTGGCGCTTGGCGGTGATCGGCTGTGCCCACGGCAGGTAGGCCCACTGGCCGGTCACGGCGCGCTCGCCCAGGGCATCGTAATAGGCGGTGGCGATCTGGCCGGTGGCCATCAGCGCCAGGCCGGCGGCCCAGGCCAACAGCACCGGGCGACGCCGCGTGCGGTCGGGCACCAGTTTCCAGCAGGCCCAGGCCAGCAGCACTTCGGCGGCGGCCACCGCTGCCAACACGCCCAGCGACTGCAGCCAGCTCTGCCAGGACAGGGCCACCTGGTCCTGCAGCGCGCCCCCGAACACCATGTTCATCACCATGGCATTGAGGTGGAAGCGGTACAGGGCGAAGACCTTGGCATCCACCAGCAGCAGGCACAGCCACAGGCCCTGCAGCAGCACGGCGCTGACCACCAGCGGACGCGGAGAACGCGGCCAGAGGCCGACCGCCAGTGGCAGCAGCGACACCAGGGCGCCGAAGGCAAGGAAATGCCCGGGCAGGGCAATGGCCAGGTAGCCCAGCCCCAATGCGCCACCGGGGTTGTCATCCAGCGGCGTGTTGCCCAGCGCGATGGCGATGGCCACGCAGGCATTGATGGCGGTGAACAGGCTCAGCCACGCAAGGCGCGTCCAGCGCGGCGGTGCGGGCAAAGGGGCAGGGGAGCGCGGGTCGTCCATGCAGGGTCGGGCAGATAGAGGGTGGATCGGAAGACGTGGCGGCGGCGGCGTCCTTGGCCGCCCGGCCGCAGCGAGGCGGCGGGCGGGCGCATTGTATCGGTTTGTATCAATGCATCGGCGGTGTCTATTGTCCGATCTGGCACAATGTTCAGCCGGGCCACAGTAGTGGCCCTGCATACCCACCTCGAACAAGCCAGGAACCGCTGTGAGCCAGATCCCCACCCTCGACATCACCCGTTTCGACAGTGACCGCGATGCCTTCGTCGCCGAGCTCGGGGCGGCCTACCGTGAATGGGGTTTCGCGGGCATCCGCAACCACGGCATTCCGCAGGCGGAGATCGATGCGGCCTATGACGTGTTCAAGGCGTTCTTCGCGCTGCCGGAGGCCACCAAGCTGCAGTACCACCTGCCGGGCACCGGCGGCGCCCGCGGCTACACGCCGTTCGGGGTGGAAACGGCGAAGGGCTCCAAGCACTTCGACCTGAAGGAGTTCTGGCACATCGGCCGTGAGATTCCGGACGATTCGAAGTACCGCGACGTGATGGCCCCGAACCTGTGGCCGAGCGAAGTGCCGGGCTTCAAGGAAAAGGGCTACGGGCTGTACCAGGAACTGGACAAGCTGGGCTCGCGCGTGTTGTCGGCATTGGCGCTGCACATCGGCCTGCCGATCGATTTCTTCGCGGACAAGACCAACAACGGCAATTCGATCCTGCGCCCGATCCACTACCCGCCGATCACCGCCGACGACATCCCGAACGTGCGCGCGGGTGCGCATGGCGACATCAACTTCATCACGCTGCTGGTGGGCGCCAGCGCGGCCGGCCTTGAAGTGCAGTCGCACGAGGGCAAGTGGGTACCGTTCACGTCGGACGCGGACACCATCGTGGTCAACATCGGCGACATGCTGCAGCGCCTGACCAACCACGTGTACCCGTCCACGATCCACCGCGTGGTCAACCCCCCGGGCGAGCAGGCCCGCCAGCCGCGTTACTCGGTACCGTTCTTCCTGCACCCGAACCCGGACTTCCTGATCGACGTGCTGCCGACCTGCATCACCCCGGAAAACCCGAGCCGCTACCCGGAGCCGATCACCGCGCATGGGTTCCTCGAAGAGCGGTTGCGTGAGATCAAGTTGAAGTAAAAGAAGGCCGCCGAAAGGCGGCCTTCTTTCTGTTTCCATGCCTTTGGTGGATTGATCCCGATCCCAATGGGCCCGTAACGGTTCGTAGCCCCGGCCGTTGGCCGGACACCGCGCGCAGCGCGGCCCAAGTGTCCGGAGGCGGTTGCGCGATGGTCGCGGCCGACCGTCCGGCGTTCAAAGCATCCGAAGCGGTAGCGCCGGCCGTTGGCCGGCTGCTTTTCGTTCCGGGGTCATGAACGCTGACGCGCGGCTTCGGAACGTGTAAACGCCTTGGTGTTGGCCGCGAGCGTGACGTAAACGCCTCCGGACACTTGGGCCGCGCTGCGCGCGGTGTCCGGCCAACGGCCGGGGCTACGAATTGTTACGTAACGTCCGTGGATCGGGATCAACCACCCAGAGTGCCGCAGGACGCACGTCGGTGTGTCACCAACCGCGCCATCGCGCCGGTAGCGCCGGCCGCTGGCCGGCCCTCAAGTCGCCCGGCACCTCGAAATTCCAATATCCATTTGAAATGTAAGCGTTTTCGGGAAACGCGCATTCGTTACATCCGGTATCATTGGCGGCTGATACCCAAAAGGAGCCCCGCCATGCGCCGCAAGATCGTCGCCGGTAACTGGAAGCTGCACGGCAGCCGTCAATTCGCGACCGACCTGGTCAGCGATATCGTCGCCAGCCTGCCGAAGGGTGGGGTAGAGGTCGTCATCCTGCCGCCGCTGCCGTACCTGGGTGAGCTGGTCGAGGCCTTCGAAGGTCGCGCTGTCGCTTTTGGCTCACAAGACGTCAGCTCCAACGAAAAGGGTGCCTACACCGGCGAGGTCTGCGCCGCCATGCTGGCCGACGTCGGTGCCCGCTATGGCCTGGTCGGCCATTCCGAGCGCCGCCAGTACCACAATGAAAGCAGCGAGCTGGTGGCCCGCAAGTTCGCCGCCGCCCTGCATGCCGGCCTGGTGCCGGTGCTGTGCGTGGGCGAAACCCTGGAGCAGCGCGAGGCCGGCCAGACCGAGGACGTCATTGCCAGCCAGCTGGCCCCCGTGCTGGAACTGGTCGGCCCGGCCGGCTTCCAGCATGCCGTGGTCGCCTATGAACCGGTCTGGGCCATCGGCACCGGCCGGACCGCCACCAAGGAGCAGGCCCAGCAGGTCCACGCGTTCATCCGTGGCGAAGTGGCCAAGCTCGATGCTAGAATTGCCGATTCGTTGCCCATCCTGTACGGCGGCAGCGTGAAGCCCGACAACGCAGCGGAACTGTTCGCACAGCCCGATGTCGATGGTGGGCTGGTGGGCGGCGCCTCGCTGGTGGCCGCGGATTTCCTGGCCATCGCCCATGCGGCGGCCGCTATTTGACATGCCCGAGGGCGGATTCGAAATGCTGATGTTGATCCTCAATGTGGTCTACGTGCTGGTCGCGGTGTCCATGATCGCGCTCATCCTGATGCAGCGTGGTTCCGGCGCGGCCGCAGGCTCGGGTTTCGGTGCCGGTGCCTCGGGTACGGTGTTCGGCGCGCGTGGCGCGTCCAACTTCCTGTCCAAGTCGACCAAGTGGCTGGCCGTGGTGTTCTTCGGCATCAGCCTGTTCATGGCCTGGTACGCCAGCCATGGCGCGCGCCCGGCGGTCCAGCAGGACCTCGGCGTGATGTCTGCCCCGGTGGCGCCTGCCGCCCCGGCGGTCCCCGCTGGCGAGATGCCGGCCGTGCCGAAGGCCCCGGAAGCCGCTGCCCAGCAGCCGGTTCCGCAGGCCACTGTGCCGGCTCAGGCGGAAACGCCGAAATCGGGTGAAGAAAAGCCTTCGGAAGGCTCCCAGACTCCCTGAAGACGGTTACAATATGCGGCGCGTTGGGTAACCTCCAGCGCGATACGTAAGCCCAGGTGGCGGAATTGGTAGACGCACTACCTTGAGGTGGTAGCGACTTAGGTCGTAGGGGTTCGAGTCCCCTCTTGGGCACCATTTTGTTTGTAAGCGGATACGTCTGGCGCGCAAAGCGCCAGTAGCGTTTTCCGTCCACTCCCCCATGCCAAGACGCCTGCAGGCGTGGCGGCAGAGGCAAGAGAGAATCGCTGTGCTGGCCGAATATTTGCCGTCTCTGCTGTTTCTGATTGTTGCCACCGGTATCGGCGTTGCGCTGATGCTGGTCGGCCGGTTCCTCGGTCCCCGGCGTCCCGATCTGAAAAAGCTCTCGCCGTACGAATGCGGCTTCGAGGCTTTCGAGGACGCGCGCATGAAGTTCGATGTGCGCTACTACCTGATCGCCATCCAGTTCATCGTATTTGACTTGGAAATCATCTTCATCGTGCCGTGGACCCAGGTCTTCATGGAGCTGGGCGCACGTTCGCTGGTCACGATGGGCCTGTTCGTGGGCATGCTTTTCCTCGGTTTCATTTACGTCTGGAAGAAGGGAGCGCTGGAATGGGAGTGATTCAGACTCTCGATGGCCTGATGAACAACCCGGTCCCGGAAGGGCGGGTCGATGACATCCTGCGCCCCGAAGGCGACAACCCGCTGCTCGAGAAGGGCTATGTGACCACCAGCGTCGACGCGCTGTTGAACTGGGCACGTACCGGCTCGATGTGGCCCATGACCTTCGGTCTGGCCTGCTGCGCGGTTGAAATGATGCATGCCGGTGCCGCGCGCCTGGACCTTGACCGCTACGGCGTGGTGTTCCGCCCGTCGCCGCGCCAGTCCGACGTGATGATCGTGGCCGGTACCCTGGTCAACAAGATGGCCCCGGCCCTGCGCAAGGTCTACGACCAGATGCCGGACCCGAAGTGGGTCATCTCCATGGGCAGCTGCGCCAACGGTGGCGGCTACTACCACTACTCGTATGCAGTGGTGCGTGGTTGCGACCGCGTGGTGCCGGTGGACGTGTACGTCCCCGGTTGTCCGCCTACCGCCGAAGCGCTGGTGTACGGGATCCTGCAGCTGCAGAAGAAGATCTGGCGTACGCAGACCATCGCCCGCTGACATTCCTCCTGACAAGAGCACGCCAAGCCCCCATGGCAGAGCAAGCATCCTTCATCGACCGACTTTCCGCACGTTTCGCAGGTGCGCAGGTCTTCGTGGTCGAACCCCGCGGCGAAGTGACGCTGGAAGTGCCCGCCGCTGACTGGCATGCCACCGCTCTGGCGCTGCGCGACGAATTCGGTTTCGAACAGGCCGTTGACCTGTGCGGCCTGGATTACCTCGGCTACGGCAGCGACGAGTGGGACACCTCCGATGTCTCCTCGCAGGGCTTCAGCCGTGGCGTCGAGGGCAAGTCCGTCGGTCGTTTCGCCTGGGGCGAGTTCCCCACCCGCGAAACCAGCGATGGCGCCCAGCCGCAGCCGGTGCCGCTGCAGCGCTACGCCGTGGTCACCCAGCTGCGTTCCTACCAGCACAACCTCACCATGCGCATCCGCTGCTTTGCGCCGAACGAGGAACTGCCGGTGGTCGCCTCGCTGACCAATGTGTGGCCGGGCCTGAACTGGTTCGAGCGTGAAGCGTTCGACCTGTTCGGCGTGATCTTCGAAGGCCACCCGGACCTGCGCCGCATCCTGACCGACTACGGCTTCGTGGGGCATCCGTTCCGCAAGGACTTCCCGCTGATCGGCAACGTCGAAGTCCGCTACGACGAAGAAAAGAAGCGCGTGGTCTACGAGCCGGTCACCTCGGTCGAGCCGCGTGTCGGCGTGCCGCGCGTGATCCGTGACGATGCCCGTTTCCAGACCGCTGCCGGCGAAAGCGCGCAGACGGAGGCAAGCAAGTGAGCCAGATCCACCAAGCCCACCAGGCGTTTGCGAGCAACCCGGCCGAACTGCGCCAGGAAATCCGCAACTACACCATGAACTTCGGTCCCCAGCATCCGGCCGCGCACGGTGTGCTGCGCCTGATCCTGGAAATGGACGGCGAAACCATCATGCGCGCCGACCCGCACGTCGGCCTGCTGCACCGTGGTACCGAAAAGCTGGCCGAATCCAAGCCGTTCAACCAGTCCATCGGTTACATGGACCGCCTGGATTACGTGTCCATGATGTGCAACGAGCACGCCTACGTGCGCGCCATCGAGACCCTGATGGGGATCGAAGCGCCGGAGCGTGCCCAGTACATCCGCACCATGTTCGATGAAATCACCCGCATCCTGAACCACCTGATGTGGCTGGGTTCCAACGCGCTCGACCTGGGTGCGATGGCGGTGATGCTGTACGCCTTCCGCGAACGCGAAGAGCTGATGGACTGCTACGAAGCGGTCAGCGGCGCGCGCATGCATGCGGCGTACTACCGTCCGGGCGGCGTCTACCGCGACCTGCCGGACCAGATGCCCAAGTACAAGGAATCGCGCTGGCACAAGGGCAAGGCCCTGAAGAATCTCAACGCCTCGCGCGAAGGTTCGCTGCTGGACTTCCTGGAAAACTTCACGGTCGAGTTCCCCGGCCGCGTCGACGAATACGAAACCCTGCTCACCGACAACCGTATCTGGAAGCAGCGTACGGTCGGCATCGGCGTGGTCAGCCCGGAACTGGCGCATGCCTGGGGCATGACCGGCGTGATGCTGCGCGGCTCGGGCATTGCCTGGGACCTGCGCAAGAAGCAGCCGTACGCCAAGTACGATGCCGTTGATTTCGACATCCCGCTGGGCAAGGAAGGCGACTGCTACGACCGCTACCTGGTCCGCGTGGCCGAGATGCGCGAATCCAACCGCATCATCAAGCAGTGCGTGCAGTGGCTGCGTGCCAACCCCGGCCCGGTCATGGTCAAGAACTTCAAGGTCGCGCCGCCCAGCCGCGAGGACATGAAGGACGACATGGAAGCGCTGATCCATCACTTCAAGCTGTTCAGTGAAGGCTACTGCGTCCCGGCCGGCGAAACCTACGCCGCGGTCGAAGCGCCCAAGGGCGAGTTCGGCTGCTACCTGATGTCCGATGGCGCCAACAAGCCGTTCCGCGTGCACCTGCGCGCGCCGGGCTTCGCCCATCTGTCCTCGATCGACTCGGTCGTGCGCGGGCACATGCTCGCCGACGTGGTGGCCATGATCGGCACCTACGACCTGGTGTTCGGCGAGGTGGACCGGTAATGGCCATCGCATGCACGATGCCTGACACCCGCCGGCTGCTGCCGGCGCTGCAGGTTCTGGTTTTTAACGATTTGGTATTCGCTGAGGTCGGCCGATGAAGGCGACGGGTAATTTCGAGGCGGCGCGCGACGTCGACCCGATGGTGGTGTTGAGCGACAAGACGCGCGCGCACATCGATCACTGGCTGTCCAAGTTCCCGCCGGACCGCAAGCGTTCGGCGGTGCTGCAGGGCCTGCACGCCGCCCAGGAACAGAACGCCGGTTGGTTGACCGACGAGCTGATCGCCGGCGTGGCCAAGTACCTGGACCTGCCGCCGGTGTGGGCCTACGAGGTTGCCAGCTTCTACTCGATGTTCGAGCTGGAGAAGGTCGGCCGCCACAACGTTGCCTTCTGCACCAACATCAGCTGCTGGTTGAACGGCGCCGAGGACCTGGTCGCGCATGCCGAGAAGAAGCTCGGCTGCAAGACCGGCCAGTCCACCGCCGATGGCCGCATCTACCTCAAGCGTGAAGAAGAATGCCTGGCTGGTTGCGCCGGTGCGCCGATGATGGTCATCAACGGCCATTACCACGAGCGCCTGACCGTCGAGAAAGTCGACGAGCTGCTGGACGGGTTGGAGTAAGACATGGCACATCATCACGCACCCCAGGGTCCGGTCGGTCCCGCACCGTTGCCGCACCAGGTGGTCTACACCACCTTGCACTACGACACCCCGTGGTCGTACGAAAGCTACCTCAAGACCGGTGGCTATGCCGCCCTGCGCAAGATCCTCGAAGAGAAGATCTCGCCGGAGCAGGTCATCGAGATGGTCAAGCAGTCCAACCTGCGTGGCCGCGGTGGCGCAGGCTTCCCGACCGGCCTGAAGTGGTCCTTCATGCCCAAGGGCAGCATGCAGAAGTACATCCTGTGCAATTCGGATGAATCCGAGCCGGGTACCTGCAAGGACCGCGACATCCTGCGTTACAACCCGCATTCGGTGGTGGAAGGCATGGCGATCGCCTGCTACGCCACCGGCAGCACCGTGGGCTACAACTACCTGCGTGGTGAGTTCCACCACGAGCCGTTCGAGAACTTCGAGCAGGCGCTGGCCGACGCGTACGCGAACGGCTGGCTGGGCAAGGACATCCTCGGCAGCGGCGTGGACATCGACATCTACGGTGCCCTTGGCGCCGGCGCCTACATCTGCGGCGAAGAAACCGCGCTGATGGAATCGCTGGAAGGCAAGAAGGGCCAGCCGCGCTACAAGCCGCCGTTCCCGGCCAACTTCGGCCTGTACGGCAAGCCGTCGACGATCAACAACACCGAGACCTATGCCTCGGTGCCGGCGATCATCCGCAACGGTCCGGAATGGTTCCAGGGCCTGAGCCTGACCAAGAACGGCGGCCCGAAGATCTTCTCGGTCTCCGGTTGCGTGCAGCAGGGCGGCAACTTCGAAGTGCCGCTGGGCACCACCTTCGACGAGCTGCTGGAAATGGCCGGCGGCCTCAAGCCGGGCCGCACCCTCAAGGGCGCGGTGCCGGGCGGCGTGTCGATGCCGGTGCTGAAGGCCGAAGAGCTCAAGGGCCTGCAGATGGACTACGACACCCTGCGTGCCCTGGGCACCGGGCTGGGTTCGGGTGCCATCGTGGTGCTGGACGACAGCGTGTGCTGCGTCAAGTTCGCCTGCCGCATCAGCCAGTTCTTCCACAAGGAATCCTGTGGCCAGTGCACCCCGTGCCGTGAAGGCACCGGCTGGATGCACCGCGTGCTCGAGCGCATCGTCGCCGGCAAGGCCACCATGGAAGACCTGCACCAGTTGAAGGCAGTGGCCGGCCAGATCGAAGGCCACACCATCTGCGCGTTCGGTGAAGCGGCGGCATGGCCCATCCAGGGCTTCCTGCGCCAGTTCTGGGACGAATTCGAGTACTACATCGTCAACGGTCATTCGATGGTCGACGGCAAGAAGGTGGAGGCAGCCGCCGCATGAGCGCGCAACCCAACAATCCTGGTGGCACCCCGGCGATCGTGCCGGAAGGGCATGTGACCGTCGAGATCGACGGCCAGTCCCTGGTTGTGCCCAAGGGCTCGATGATCATCCAGGCCGCCGACAAGGCCGGCATCTCGATCCCGCGCTTCTGCTACCACGAGAAGCTGCCGATCGCGGCCAACTGCCGCATGTGCCTGGTCGACGTTGAAAAGTCGCCGAAGCCGGCGCCGGCCTGCGCTACCCCGGTGATGGACGGCATGAAGGTCGCCACCCGCAGCGAGAAGGCCCTGAAGTTCCAGCGTTCGGTGATGGAGTTCCTGCTCATCAACCACCCGCTGGACTGCCCGATCTGCGACCAGGGCGGCGAGTGCGAGCTGCAGGACGTCTCGCTCGGCTACGGCCGTTCGGTGAGCCGCTTCAACGAGCGCAAGCGCGTGGTGCCCGACGAGGACATCGGTCCGCTGGTCGCCACCGAAATGACCCGCTGCATCCAGTGCACCCGCTGCGTCCGCTTCACCGCCGACGTTGCCGGTACCTATGAGCTGGGTGGCATGTACCGCGGTGAAAACCTGCAGATCGGCACCTACGACGGCAAGCCGCTGACCACCGAGCTGTCGGGCAACGTCGTCGACGTGTGCCCGGTCGGCGCGCTGACCAACAAGGTGTTCCAGTTCCGCGCCCGTCCGTGGGAGCTGACCGCGCGCGAGTCGCTGGGTTACCACGACGCGATGGGCTCGAACCTGTTCCTGCACGTGCGCCGCGGCGAAGTGCTGCGTTCGGTGCCGCGCGACAACGAACTGGTCAACGAATGCTGGCTGTCCGACCGTGACCGTTATTCGCACCAGGGCCTGTACAGCGCCGACCGCGCCGTCAAGCCGCTGCGCAAGGTCAACGGCGAATGGCAGGAAGTGAGCTGGGCCGAAGGCCTGGCCGCGGCCAAGGACATCCTCACCGCCAACCGCGGTGACGACCTCGGCGTGCTGGTGCACCCGTCGGCCTCGAACGAGGAGGGCGCCCTGCTGGCCCGTCTCGCCAGCGGCCTGGGCACCGGCAACATCGACCACCGCATCAACAACCGCGACTTCTCCGACGCCGCCACTGCCGAGATCTTCGGCCTGTCGCTGGCCGAGATCGAAGGCGCCGACAGCATCGTCGTGCTCGGCAGCAACATCCGCCACGAGCTGCCGCTGCTGCACGCCCGCCTGCGCAAGGCGCAGACCACGCGCAACGCGAAGATCCACGCAATCAACCCGGTGGATTTCGACTTCGCCTTCAAGCTGGCCGGCAAGCAGATCGTGGCCCCGTCGAAGTTCGTCGAGGCCCTGGGCAACGCCGAGCTGCGCCAGGCCGTGACCGGCAACGCCGTGCTGATCGTCGGTGGCATCGCCGAGAACCACCCGCAGGCTGCCGCGATCCGCGCCGCCGCGCGTGATTTCGCCGCCGCCTCCGGTGCCAAGCTGTGCCGCATCCCGCAGGGCGCCAATGCCGTGGGCCTGTCCCGCGCCGGCGTGCTGCCGGCCGGCAAGGACGTCAACGCCATGCTGGCCCAGCCGCGCAAGGCCTATGCCCTGTACGGCATCGAGCCGGGCCTGGATTTCGCCGATGCCGCCGCCGCCCGCAAGGCGCTGGCCGGTGCACAGGTGGTGGCTTTCAGCCAGTTCGCCTGCGCCTCGACCCGCGATGTCGCCGACGTGATCCTGCCGATCGGCGCGCTGCCGGAAATCGACGCCACCCTGACCAACCTCGATGGTCGCGAGCAGTCGGCCCGTGCCGGCGGCAAGCTGCCGGGCGAGGCCCGTGAAGGCTGGCGCGTGCTGCGCGCACTCGGTGGCGAACTGGCCCTGGCCGGTTTCGAGTTCACCGACCTGGCCGGCCTGCGTGCCAGCCTGGCCCCGGTCACCGTCACCGTGTCCACCTCGGCGGCAACGCCGGTGGCCGGCGAAGGCCTGGAAGTGGCCTCCACCGCTGCGATCTACCGCACCGATGCGGTGGTCCGTCGCGCCCAGGCGCTGCAGTCGCACCCGCTCAACGCCGCGCCGCGCATCGTGCTCAATGCCGATGACGCCGCCCGCCTGCAGCTGGTCGAAGGGCAGATGGCCAAGGTCGGCACCGATGCCGGTCGCGCCACGCTGCCGGTGGTGGTCGACGCCCGCGTCGCCGCGGGGTCGGTCTGGATTGAATCGGGCCACGGTGCAACCGCACCGCTGGGTGCCGCACGCGTAACGGTGGTGGCTGCATGAACGAATTGCTGTTGAACGCGGTCGACCCGCTCCACCAATGGCTCCTGGGCCTGGGTGAGATCGGCGCGCTGCTGTGGATCGTGCTGAAGATCCTGGTGATCGCCATGCCGGTGATCATCGCGGTGGCGTTCTTCGTGGTCTGGGAACGCAAGCTGATCGGCTGGATGCACGTCCGCCACGGCCCGATGTACGTGGGCATGGGCATCTTCCAGGCCTTCGCCGACGTCTTCAAGCTGCTGTTCAAGGAGATCATCCAGCCTGCGAGCTCTCACAAGGCGATGTTCGTGCTGGCGCCGTTGATCACCCTGGCACCGGCCTTCGCGGCCTGGTCGGTGGTGCCGTTCGACGCGCAGGTGGTGCTGTCCAACGCCAACGCCGGCCTGCTGTACCTGCTGGCGATGACCTCGCTGGGCGTGTACGGCATCATCCTGGCCGGTTGGGCTTCCAACTCCAAGTACGCCTTCCTGGGTGCCATGCGCGCCTCGGCGCAGATGATCAGCTACGAAATCGCCATGGGCTTTGCCCTGGTCGGCGTGATGATCGCCGCCGGCAGCCTGAACCTGAGCGGCATCGTGATGGCGCAGGCCGGCAACTCCGGCTTCTTCGACTGGTTCCTGATTCCGCTTTTCCCGCTGTTCATCGTGTACTGGGTGTCCGGCGTTGCCGAAACCAACCGCGCGCCGTTCGACGTGGTGGAAGGCGAATCGGAAATCGTCGCCGGCCACATGGTCGAGTACTCCGGTGGTGCGTTCGCGCTGTTCTTCCTGGCCGAATACGCCAACATGATCCTGATCAGCTTCCTGATCTCGATCTTCTTCCTCGGCGGTTGGCTGAGCCCGTTCCAGGGCTGGATCACGGCGGACATCTCGCCGTGGATCGACTGGATCTGGAAGGGCGGTGCCCCGTGGCTGCTGTTGAAGGTGTTCTTCTTCGCCAGCGCCTACATCTGGTTCCGTGCCAGCTTCCCGCGTTTCCGTTATGACCAGATCATGCGCCTGGGCTGGAAGGTCTTCATCCCGCTCACCATCGCGTGGATTGCTGTGACGGCTGTGATGGTGTTCTACGGCGTGATCCAGAAGGGCGTCTAAGTGATGAATCGAATTACCCATTACTTCAAAAGCCTGCTCCTGCTCGAGCTGCTCGGCGGTCTGTGGCTGACCCTGAAGTACGCGTTCAAGCCCAAGTACACGCTGATGTACCCGATGGAGAAGTTCCCGCAGTCGCCGCGTTTCCGTGGCCTGCATGCGCTGCGCCGCTACCCCAACGGGGAAGAGCGCTGCATCGCCTGCAAGCTGTGCGAAGCGGTGTGCCCGGCGCTGGCCATCACCATCGATTCGGCCAAGCGCGAAGACGGCACCCGCCGTACCACCCGCTACGACATCGATCTGTTCAAGTGCATCTTCTGCGGCTTCTGTGAAGAAAGCTGCCCGGTGGACTCGATCGTCGAGACCCACATTCTCGAGTACCACTTCGAGAACCGTGGCGAAAACATCGTTACCAAGCCGCAGCTGCTGGCAATCGGTGATCGGCTTGAAGCCGAAATCGCCGAGCGTCGCGCCGCCGATGCCGCTTTCCGCTGAGGTTGAATGATGGATTGGGTAAATATCTTCTTCTGGGTCTTCTCCATCGTGGCGGGCATTTCCGCTGCGGCGGTGATCAGCGTGCGCAATCCGGTCTACGCCGTGCTGTGCCTGATCCTGACCTTCTTCTCCGTGGCCTGCATCTGGATCCTGGTCGGGGCTGAATTCCTCGGCGTGGCGCTGGTGCTGGTCTATGTCGGCGCGGTGATGGTGCTGTTCCTGTTCGTGGTGATGATGCTCGACATCGACGCCTCCAACCTGCGCGAAGGCTGGGTCCGTTACCTGCCGCTCGGGCTGGTGGTCGCGGTCACCATGCTGGTGCAGATGCTGCTCCTGATCGGCGTGAAGGGCAGGGCGGTCAACCCGCTGCCGGCCGACAACGCCGCCGCGCTGGCTGCCGACACCTCCAACATCACCTGGCTTGCCCGCAGCCTGTTCACCGAATACCTGCTGCCGTTCGAGTTCGCCGCTGTCATCCTGACCGTGGCCGTGGTCGCCGCCGTGATGCTGACCCTGCGTCGCCGCACCGGCCTGAAGACCCAGAACCCGACCGAGCAGACCATGGTCAAGGGCCGCGACCGCCTGCGCGTGGTCAAGATGGCGTCGGAAACCCCGGTGGTCCACACCAACACCAAGCCGTCCAGCAACGAGGAGGCTGCCCCGTGATCACCCTCGGTCATATCCTGGCACTCGGCGCGCTGCTGTTCTGCATCAGCCTTGCCGGCATCTTCCTCAACCGCAAGAACATCATCGTGCTGTTGATGTCCATCGAACTGATGCTGCTGTCGGTGAACATCAACTTCGTCGGGTTCTCGCGCGAAATGGGTGACACGGCCGGCCAGCTGTTCGTGTTCTTCATCCTCACCGTGGCCGCGGCCGAGGCCGCGATCGGCCTCGCGATCCTGGTAACCCTGTTCCGTACCCGCCGCACCATCAATGTCGGCGAAGTCGATTCGCTGAAGGGCTGATCCGTAGATGGAAATTACTCTCTCCAAGAGTCTGTTGATCGCCGTGGTGCTTGCACCGCTGGTCGGCAGCATCATCGCTGGCCTGTTCGGTCGTCAGGTAGGGCGCCGTGGCGCGCAGACCGTCACCATCTTGGGCGTTGCGGTCAGCTGCCTGCTGTCCAGCTACGTGTTCTACCAGCTGCTGTGGGGCGGCGCGCAGCCCTTCAACCAGAACGTCTACACCTTCTTTGAAGTCGGCCAGTATTCGGCGCATGTCGGTTTCATGATCGACAAGCTGACCGCCATGATGATGGTCGTGGTGACCTTCGTGTCCTTCCTGGTCCACGTGTACACCATCGGGTACATGCAGGATGACCCGGGCTACCAGCGTTTCTTCAGCTACATCTCGCTGTTCACCTTCTCGATGCTCACCCTGGTGATGAGCAACAACTTCCTGCAGCTGTTCTTCGGCTGGGAAGCGGTGGGCCTGGTGTCGTACCTGCTGATCGGCTTCTGGTTCAAGCGCCCGACCGCGATCTTCGCCAACATGAAGGCGTTCCTGGTCAACCGCGTGGGTGACTTCGGCTTCATCCTGGGTATCGCCGGCGTGCTGTGGGTGTTCGGTTCGCTGGACTACGCCACCGTGTTCGCCAATGCGTCCGACATGCTGGTCAACGGCCCGAACTCGCACGTCCAGGTGTGGTCCGGCGCGATCACCCTGTTCGGTCATTCCATGCAGGTCGTCAATGCACCGGTGATCTGGGCAACCGCCACCATCATCTGCATCTGCCTGTTCATCGGCGCCATGGGCAAGTCGGCCCAGGTTCCGCTGCATGTGTGGCTGCCGGACTCGATGGAAGGCCCGACCCCGATCTCGGCGCTGATCCATGCCGCGACCATGGTCACCGCGGGCATCTTCATGGTCACCCGCATGTCGCCGCTGTTCGAGCTTTCGCCGACCGCGCTGAACTTCGTGCTGTTCATCGGTGCCACCACCGCGTTCTTCACAGGCCTGATCGGCATCGTGCAGAACGACATCAAGCGCGTCGTCGCGTATTCCACGCTGTCCCAGCTGGGTTACATGACCGTGGCGCTGGGCGTGTCGGCCTACTCGGCCGCCGTGTTCCACCTGATGACCCACGCCTTCTTCAAGGCGCTGCTGTTCCTGGGTGCGGGCTCGGTGATCATCGCCATGCACCACGAGCAGGACATGCGCAAGATGGGCGGCCTGCGCAAGTACATGCCGATCACCTTCATCACCATGTGGATCGGTACGCTGGCCCTGGTGGGTACGCCGTTCTTCTCCGGCTTCTACTCCAAGGACACCATCATCGAGGCCGCGCAGCATCACGCGCATGTCTCCTCGAGCTGGGTGGCAACGTATGGCTACTGGGCCGTGCTGGGTGGCGTGATCGTCACCAGCTTCTACAGCTTCCGCCTGCTGTTCCTGACCTTCCACGGCAAGGAACGCTTCCGCGACGCGCACGATGACCACGGCCATGACGACCACCACGCCGCCGATGCGCATGCTGATGCCCATCATGCCGACGCCCACCACGGTGACGCGCACCATGACGACCACGGCCATGGCCACGGTCCGCATGAGCCGCACGAAACTCCGTGGGTGGTGACGCTGCCGCTGATCCTGCTGGCGATCCCGTCGATCCTGATCGGTTTCTTCAGCATCGGTCCGATGCTGTATGGCACCGACTGGGCCGGCCACCATGCCGAGCACGGCATCCCCGGCCAGGTGCATTCGTTCTTTACCGGCGTGGTCGATTTCTACGACCCGGCACGCAACACCATTGGTGCGCTGGCTGAAGAGTTCCATGGTCCGGTGGCGTTCGCCCTGCACGGCATGATGGCCCCGGCCTTCTTCCTGACCGTGGCAGGCTTCCTGCTGGCGGTCCTGTTCTACCTGTGGAAGCCGGAACTGGCGACCAAGTCGCGCAAGACCTTTGCGCCGCTGGTGTCGGTGCTGGAGAACAAGTACGGGTTCGACAAGCTCTGGATCGGCGGTTTCGCCGGTGGCGGCATCAAGCTGGGCAAGGTTTCGCGCGCGATCGACACGAACATCGTCGATGGTGTGGTGGTCAACGGTTCGGCACGCCTGATCGATCTGGCGGCCAACCTGCTGCGTCGCACCCAATCCGGTTTCCTCTATCACTACGCCTTCGCGATGATCATCGGCCTGATTGCCCTCCTGGGCGTCCTGATGCATTACCTGCGTTGATGACCTGTACGGAATAAGAAGACGTGTCGAACTGGCCTCTACTCAGTGTTCTCATCTGGCTGCCGATCCTCGGCGGTGCCTTGATCCTTGCCATCCGTGATGCGCAGACCGCCCGCTGGGCGTCGCTGGGCGTGGCGGTACTGACCTTCGTGATCAGCCTGTCGCTGCTCAGCGGCTACGACGTGGCCAACGACGCACTGCAGTTCGTCGAGACCCGCGCCTGGATCCCGGCCTACGACATCGGCTACAACCTGGGCGTGGATGGCATCGCGATCGCGCTGATCCTGCTGACCACCCTGGTCTCGGTGCTGGCGCTGATCGGCGCCTGGAGCGCGATCGACAAGCGGGTCAACCAGTACGTGGCCGCCTTCCTGATCCTGGAAGGCGTCACCGTGGGCATCTTCGCTGCGACCGACGCGATGCTGTTCTACGTGTTCTTCGAAGCGATGCTGATCCCGATGTTCCTCATCATCGGTGTCTGGGGCGGCCCGCGCCGCATCTACGCCGCGCTGAAGTTCTTCCTGTACACCTTCCTCGGCTCGGTGCTGATGCTGGTGGCGCTGATCTACCTGTACCTGAAGGGCGGCAGCTTCCAGCTGGCCGACCTGTACCAGCTGCAGCTGTCGGCCCAGGAGCAGACCTGGATCTTCTTCGCCTTCCTGATCGCCTTCGCGGTCAAAGTGCCGATGTTCCCGGTCCACACCTGGCTGCCGGACGCGCACGTGGAAGCGCCCACGGCCGGTTCGGTGATCCTGGCCGCCATCGCCCTGAAGATCGGTGGCTACGGCTTCCTGCGCTTCAACCTGCCGATCGTCCCGGACGCCTCGCAGGAATGGGCATGGCTGGTGATCGCGCTGTCGCTGATCGCCGTGATCTACGTCGGCCTGGTCGCCCTGGTGCAGGACGACATGAAGAAGCTGATCGCCTATTCGTCGATCGCGCACATGGGCTTTGTCACCCTGGGCACCTTCATCGCCCTGTGGCTGGTGCGTGATGCCGGCAATGCCGATGCGGCCCGCCTGGGCCTGCAGGGTGCGATGGTGCAGATGGTCTCGCACGGCTTCGTGTCCGGCGCGATGTTCTCCTGCGTGGGCGTGCTGTACGACCGCATGCACAGCCGCCGCATCGCCGATTACGGCGGCGTGGTCAACGTGATGCCGTGGTTTGCCACCTTCGCCATGCTGTTCTTCATGGCCAATGCCGGCCTGCCGGGCACCAGCGGTTTCGTGGGCGAGTTCATGATCATCATGGCCAGCTTCCAGCGTAATCCGTGGCTGGCCCTGGCCGCCGCGAGCACCCTGGTGATCACCGCTGCCTACACGCTGTGGCTGTACAAGCGCGTGTTCTTCGGCGAAGTGGCCAACGCACACGTGGCGGAACTGAAGGACATCAACGGCCGTGAATGGCTGGTGTTGGGTGTGTTCGCCGTGGGTACGCTGGCGCTGGGTCTGTATCCCAAGCCGCTGACCGACCTGATGGAACCCTCGATCGCGAAGCTGGCGATGCAGATCGCATCCAGCAAGTTGCTGTAATACCAGGATTTGATGATGACCACCTCGTCGCTGTTGCCACTGACCGCCGCTGACCTGCCGCCGCTCGCACCCGAGCTGGTGCTGATTGGCAGTGCGTTCACCCTGTTGATCCTCGATCTGTTCATCAGCAAGCAGAACAAGATCTGGACCCACCTGTTCTCGGTCGCCGCGCTGGCGGTCGTGCTGTTCATGCTCGCCACCGGCGTGGGCGGGCAGGGCGAGGTCTTCCACGGCATGTTCGTCCGCGATACCGCGGCCGACGTGATGAAGGCCGTGATCGTGCTCTGCAGCGGCCTGACCCTGGTGTACGGCTGGAGCTACCTGCGCGAACGCGATCTGTTCCAGGGCGAAATCCCGGTGCTGATCCTGTTTGCCACCTCCGGCATGATGATCCTGGTCTCGGCCGGCAGCCTGCTGATGGTGTACCTGGGCCTGGAACTGCTGGCGCTGTGCTCCTACGCACTGGTCGCCAGCAACCGTGACAACGGCCTGGCCACCGAAGCGGCGATGAAGTACATCGTGCTGGGTTCGCTGGCCTCGGGCCTGCTGCTGTACGGCATGTCGCTGGTCTACGGCGCCACCGGTTCGCTGCACTTGGATGCCATCAACGCGGCCATCCCGAACTCCGACGAGAAGATGCTGCTGCTCACCGGCGCGGTGTTCATGATCGCCGGCGTGGCCTTCAAGCTCGGCGCGGCCCCGTTCCACATGTGGCTGCCCGACGTATACCAGGGTGCCCCGGCACCGGTCGCGCTGTTCATCAGCTCCGCACCGAAGCTGGCCGCGTTCGGCATGGCCTACCGCCTGCTGGAAGTGGGCGTGGGCCCGCTGTCTGACGAGTGGAAGTACCTGATTGGTGGCCTGGCCGCGCTGTCGCTGGTGGTCGGTAACCTGATGGCGATCGCGCAGAGCAATCTCAAGCGCATGCTGGCGTATTCGACTGTGTCGCACATCGGCTTCCTGCTGCTCGGCATCGCCGGTGGCGGCGAGCGTGGCTATGCCGCCGCGCTGTTCTATGCCCTGAGCTACGCGATCATGTCCACCGCCGGCTTCGGCGCGATCATCGCGCTGTCGCGCAACGGTTTTGAAGCCGAGAAGATCGACGACTTGAAGGGCCTGAACGCCCGCAACCCGTGGATGGCCGGCCTGGTCCTGTGCATCATGGCGTCGATGGCCGGCATCCCGCCGTTCCTGGGCTTCTGGACCAAGCTGGCGGTGCTGGGCGCGGCCATCAACGGCGGCATGCTCTGGCTGGCCATCCTGGGCGTGATCTGCGCGGTGATCGGCTGCTTCTACTACCTGCGCGTGATCAAGGTCATGTACTTCGATGAGCCGGTGGGCGAGCCGCTGCCGGCCAACAACGACCGCGTGCTGGGCGTGGTGCTGGGCGTGAATGCCCTGGCACTGTTGGCGCTGGGCCTGGCCTGGAACCCGATCATGGTGTGGTGCCAGCAGGCATTTGCGCATCTCGCCTGAAAAACGATACAAAACTGCGCAATTAGTGTAATATTCGTTTCCTGAGTTGTTGATGCAGCGGTTTCGCCAGAACATCGTTGCGGTAACAGATCAACTCAACCACTTCTGCTGCGGGGTGGAGCAGTCTGGCAGCTCGTCGGGCTCATAACCCGAAGGTCGCAGGTTCAAATCCTGCCCCCGCTACCAAATAGCCGTCGGCGAAAGCCGACGGCAGGAACGAGAAGGCGCGCCCCCCCCACCCCGGGCCCCGGTCCGTCGCGTAGACGCCTCG
>NZ_JASCOP010000239.1:0-1664 GCF_029959395.1 Stenotrophomonas sp. PS02300 | reverse complement strand
CTGCGGCACCGCAGGCGCTGCCGGGGCCGCGACGGCCGGCGGGGCAGCCGGTGCGGCCGGAACGGCGGGGGCAGCGGGCGCCGTGAGCGCTGGCGGCGCCGGCGGCGGCGGCGGTACTGCAGCCACCAGGCGCATCGGCGCCACGCCGATCGCCACGAACAGGGCGGTGATCGCCATCGAGGCCACGCGCGGGAAGCTGCCGGTCTGCTGCAGGGTCAGCAGGCGGCGCTTGAGGCTGCGGAAGTTGGGCGAGGCACTGGCCACCCCTACCGCCGGCCGCGGGGCCACGCCCAGCTGCACCAGCAGGCGGCCGTAGTCGTGGCGGCAATGTCCGTGCCCGGCCACCACCGCGCTGTCGCACGCCTCTTCCCGGGCCAGCGCGTATTCGCGCACGGCCACGTGCAGCAGCGGGTGGAAGAACAGCAGGTGCTGCGCCAGCGCAGGCAGCAGCCCCAACCACAGGTCGCGGCGCTGCAGGTGCACCAGCTCATGGGTGAGAGCCATGTCCAGGTCATCGGCGGCCATCGCCGGCAGTTCACGCGCGGGCAGCAGCAGCACCGGGTTCCACGGGCCGATCAGCTGCGGCGAACGGATCTGTGCGGACAGCTTCAGCTGCGGCGCGCGGGCAAGCCCATGCGCCTCGGCGGCCAACTGCAGCGCCTGCTGCAGGCCGGCGTCGGTGCAGGGCACCGCAACGCGCACCAGCGCGCGGCTCTGGCGGTAGGCGCGCAGGCTGTGCACGCCCATCAGCAGCACGCCCGCCGCCCACAACGCGAACAGCACGCTCTGCCACGACAGCGAAGCACCGGTCGCAGCGGCAGTCATGGTGTCCACGGCCATCGGTGCCAGCGTCGTTGGCGCCTGCATCATCGTCTGGGCGACGAAGGTGGTGTCGTCGATGCCCGGGGCCGGCAGCACCGCCAGTTCCAGCGGGCTGCTCCATACCAGTCCCAGCACGGCCTGCAGGGCGACCAGCCACCACAGGCGGCAGCGGGTGGCCGAGGGCAGCCGGGGCAACGGCCGGCACACGCCCCATACCAGCGCCACCAGCAGCGCGCTCTGCACGCTGGTCCAGGCAAGGCGGGTCAGCAGTTCCATCATCAGGGTGTCCATGGCTCAGCCCTCCCGCTTGCGTGATTGCAGCTGTGCGACCAGCGCTTCGAGTTCGGCCAGTTCGCTGTCGCTGACCTCGGCCTTGTGCGACATGAAGGCCACGAAGGGCGAGACCGAGCCCTGTAGTGTCTTCTCCACGAAGCTGGCCACCGCGCCCTGCACCACGCTGTCCTGCTCGCCGGTGGCCGAGTAGCGGTACACGCCCTCGACCTGTCGGCGCTGCAGGTAGGCCTTGCCGCGCAAGCGTTCCATCATGGTCAGCACCGTCGAACGCGCCAACCCGCGCGCCTCGCCGAAGCCGGCCGCCACTTCGCCGACGCTGGCGCCGTCCTGTTCCGCTATGTACTGCAACAGGGCCAGTTCCTGGTCCCCGATGGTCTTGCCGCGCATGGCACACTCCGTTGACTACACGTGTCGCCACCATGCCCGTGACTACAAGTGTCGTCAAGTGCCGGACGGCGCGCGCCGACGAACGGTAGAAGGCGGTGCCCCCCCGTGGTGGTGCCCCCCACCGCGCCTGCCCCCGGGGCCCCCCACGGCCCGCCCGGGCA
>NZ_JASCOP010000238.1:0-1707 GCF_029959395.1 Stenotrophomonas sp. PS02300 | reverse complement strand
GCCCACGCCGCGGGGGCGGGCCCGCCGCCGGCGCAGGCGGGCCGACACCAGCGCCCGGTTGTTCGCATCCAGGGCGACCAGGTCGGCCACGGTGCCAACCGCGACCAGGTCCAGCAGGGCCGGCAGGTCCGGCTCGGCACCCGTGGCGAAGGCCCCCTGCACGCGCAGGTGCCGGCGCAGGGCCATCAACACATAGAAGATCACGCCGACACCGGCCAGCGCCTTGCTCGGGAACGCATCGCCGTTGATGTTGGGATCGACGATCGCATCGGCTGGCGGAAGCTGTTCGCCCGGCAGGTGGTGGTCGGTGACCAGCACCTTCCAACCGAGCGCCTTGGCCGCGGTCACGCCGGCATGGCAGGCAATGCCATGGTCGACCGTAACCAGCAGTCCGGGCTGCAGCGGCGCCAGCTCGGCCACCAGCGACGGCGAGAGGCCGTAGCCGTGCAGCATGCGGTTGGGTACCGCATGCACGACGTCGCGTGCGCCGAGCATGCGCAGGCCGCGCACGCCGACCGCGCAGGCGGTGGCGCCATCACAATCGAAATCGCCTACGACCAGGATGCGCTCATCGGCCGCAATCGCCGCTGCCAACAGGTCCACGGCGGCCTGCATGCTGCCCATCAGCTCCGGTGCGTGCAGCTGGGCCAGTTTCGGCTGCGCCTGCGCCGCATCGGTAACCCCGCGCGCCGCGTACAGGCGCTGCAGCAGCGGCAGCATGTCGCCCGGCCACTCGCCGAGGGCGGCAACGGGACGACGTTGGATCTGGAGCGAATCAGGAGAAGTCAAAGCGGGCTCGATAAACAGCGCGAACGCCGATGGCGACCATGATACGCGGCATCAATCGTGCAGCTGTACCGGCTTCTTCCAGAACCGCCAGCGCTGGGCCTTGTCCAGCTCGAACCGGGCGCCGTCCTCGAAATCCAGCACCAGCCGGCGCAGTTCGCCGCGCTGCAACGCCGACAGCAAGGGCCGGATCGCGTCATTGCCCAGCTGTTCCAGCGAACGCAGCTGGCGCAGGTCCACCAGCGCGTCCACCTGCTGGTCGCCATCGGCCTGCACGCCCGCTGCCTTGGCCAACGCCTGCAGCAGCGCATCGCGGCTGCGCACCTGCGCGTGCGCCGTTCGCACCGCCCCGGGCAGTTCACCACCGCCCCAGAACCACAGCGAATTGACCGCCCGCTTGCCGGCCGCCAGGCGCTGCACATTCCACGGATGCTGGTGCAGCACCACCTGGGCTTCGGTCAACAACGCCCGCCAGCGACGCCCGGCGTCGCCTTCGGGCAGGTGCGCGAACAGGTCATCGCCCAGCACGTCGTCGGGCGCGGCGAACGCTGGCAGCGTGGTGCCCGGCGGCAGGCGCAGGTACCAGCGCGACGGCGTCGGCGCATCCAGGGTGAATCCATATCCGGCGAACAGCGGCTGCAGCGCCGGCAGCAACGCCGCCACGTCGTCGGCCTCAAGCCGCAGCGTGTCGCCGTGGCCCATCATCCGCGCGCCGTGCATGTCCGGCACCACGTTGGCCGGATCCGCACGCAGCCACACCCCGTCGTGGGCATCGCCCACGTCGAGCTGGCGGGTCAAGGCCGCAACCGGCCAATCGGCCGGCTGCAGCTGGAAATGCCGCTGCAGCTGGGCCCGTTCGCCGGCATCGACCCGGCTGCGCTCGGCACGGCCGAGCGCCTTGGCCACGTCATCAGGCAACGC
>NZ_JASCOP010000237.1:0-1717 GCF_029959395.1 Stenotrophomonas sp. PS02300 | reverse complement strand
GCCACCCCCCCCCCCCCCCGCGGGCCCCCCCGCTACCCGGCATGGTCGGTTTTCGTCCGGAACTGCAACCGGTAGGGCACGACCGTTGGTCGTGCCGCCCTCGCTTGGTGCGCACCGCTATCCACCGCTTATCCACAGGGTTGTGCATGGCTGTGGCGGCCGCTCCGTGCCTACCATGTCCCACGCTCCACTCTGCAGGAAGAACACCCCCTCATGTCCGCCCGCTCCGGCTTCCGTTCCGACCGCAAAGACCGCGGTGACCGCTTTGATCGCGACGAGATGCGCATCGACGCGCTGCGCGTGCCTCCGCATTCGATCGAGGCCGAACAGGCGGTGCTGGGCGGCTTGATGCTGGCCCCGGAAAGCTATGACCGGATCAACGACCAGCTGACCGAAACCGACTTCTACCGGCGCGACCACCAGACCATCTACCGCGCGATCCGCGAGCTGTCCGAGCGCGACCGGCCGTTCGATGCGGTGACCCTCGGCGAGTGGTTCGAATCGCAGGGCAAGATGGAGCTGGTCGGCGACGGCGCCTACCTGATCGAACTGGCCAGCACCACGCCGTCGGCGGCCAACATCTCGGCCTATGCCGAGATCGTGCGCGACAAGGCGGTGCTGCGGCAGCTGATCCAGGTCGGCACCGACATCGTCAACGATGGTTTCCAGCCCGAAGGCCGCGAGAGCAGCGAACTGCTGTCGGCGGCGGAAAAATCCGTATTCGCCATCGCCGAGCAGGGCGCGCGTGGCCGCACCGATTTCGTGGCGATGCCCGGCGCGCTGAAGGATGCCTTCGAAGAGCTGCGCAACCGCTTCGAGAACGGCGGCAACATCACCGGCCTGCCCACCGGCTATGCCGATTTCGACGCGATGACCGCCGGCCTGCAGCCGACCGACCTGATCATCCTGGCCGCGCGTCCGGCCATGGGCAAGACCACGTTCGCGCTGAACATCGCCGAATACGCCGCCATCAAGTCCAAGAAGGGCGTGGCGGTGTTCTCGATGGAAATGTCGGCCTCGCAGCTGGCGATGCGCCTGATTTCCTCCAATGGCCGCATCAACGCCCAGCGCCTGCGTACCGGCCAGCTGGAAGACGAGGACTGGAGCCGGGTCACCGGCGCCATCCGCATGCTGAAGGAAACCAAGATCTTCATCGACGATACGCCGGGCGTGTCGCCGGAGATCCTGCGCTCCAAGTGCCGCCGCCTCAAGCGCGAGCACGACCTGGGCCTGATCGTGATCGACTACCTGCAGCTGATGAGCGTGCCGGGCAACAGCGAAAACCGCGCGACCGAAATCTCGGAAATCTCGCGTTCGCTCAAGGGCCTGGCCAAGGAACTGAACGTGCCGGTGATCGCGCTGTCGCAGCTCAACCGCTCGCTGGAAACCCGAACCGACAAGCGCCCGGTGATGGCCGACCTTCGCGAATCCGGCGCAATCGAGCAGGACGCGGACATGATCGTGTTCATCTACCGCGACGATTACTACAACAAGGAAAATTCCCCGGACAAGGGCCTGGCCGAGATCATCATCGGCAAGCACCGAGGCGGCCCGACCGGCTCGTGCAAGCTCAAGTTCTTCGGCGAATACACCCGTTTCGACAACCTCTCGCACGATTCGGTCGGTTCGTTCGAATAATGGGCGGGCGCACGACCAACGGTCGTGCGCTACCCCGGTAGGTCAGCCCGGCGGTAGGTGCCGCCCGTTGGTCGGTACG
>NZ_JASCOP010000236.1:0-1737 GCF_029959395.1 Stenotrophomonas sp. PS02300 | reverse complement strand
GTCAAAAACATGGATGTTTTTGCCAAGCCCCCATGGATGGGTTTACGGCGTGTCCCGCAAACCCGCACCCGCCGGCCCAGCTCAGACCATGCGATGCCCACCGGCTGTTCGCCCAAAACCAAAAGCGCCGGGCAAAAAGCCCGGCGCCAAGGAAATCATCGAATGCCGACGTGCTTCAAGAAGCCAACAACCCGGCAGGCAACTGCATGGTGATGCAATGCAGGCTGCCGTTCTGCCAGATCAGCGAGCGGCAGGGTACCTGCACGATCTCGTGGTCCGGGTAGGCCTGGGCCAGCACGTCGCGTGCTGCGTCGTCGGCCACGTCGCCGTAGGCCGGCATCAGGACTGCGCCGTTGAGGATCAGGTAATTGGCGTAGGACGCGGCCAGGCGGCGGCCTTCGTCGATCACCGGGCGTGCCCACGGCAGCGGGAACAGGCGGTACGGCTGGCCGTCGGCGGTGCGCAGCGCGGCCAGTTCGTTGCCCATCGCCTGCAGCTCGGCATGGTGCGAATCGGTGGCGTCATCGCAGGCCTGGTAGACGATGCTGTCCACCGAGGCGAAGCGCGCCAGGGTGTCGATGTGCGCGTCGGTGTCGTCGCCTTCCAGGTAGCCGTGGTCCAGCCACAGCACCCGGTCCTGCGCCAGCCAGCTCGCCATGTCCGCGCTCAGCGACGCCCGATCCCGGTCCGGGTGGCGTTCGTGCAGGCACTTCCAGGTGGTGAGCAGGGTGCCCGCGCCATCGGTCTCGATGGCGCCGCCTTCCAGCGCGAACGGAATGCTCTGCAGTTCCGCGTCGGCGAACAGGTTGGCGGCATGCAGCACGCCGACCAGCTGGTCGTCCAGGCTGGCCTCGAACTTGCCGCCCCAGCCGGTGAAGCGGAAGTCCAGCAGGCGGAAGCCGCCGTCGGCGCGGCGCAGCGTGATCGGGCCCGAATCGCGCAGCCAGGTGTCGTCGTACGGCGCGGTGACGAAACGCACGCGGTCCGTGTCGATCCGGTTGGAGCGCAGGCGCGCGTCGGCGTACGCCTCCAGGTCGTCGTCGGCCACGATGATCACCACCGGCTGGAAGCGGGTGATGGCCGCGACCAGCGCGATGTAGGTGTCCTCGACGTCACCCAGGCGGTCGGCCCAGTCGGTGTCGGCGTGGGGCCAGGCGATCAGGATGGCGGACTGGGATTCCCATTCGGCCGGAAAGCGGAGCGTGTCGTTCATGGTCTCGGTGCGATGGCCCGCCGGGCGGCGGGCGTTCTGGTGGATCAGCGGATCGGCGGCTTCGGGCCGACTTCGTTGGCGTCGGCCTTGTTGGCCACCACGTCGATCACCTTCTGCTTCTCGAAGTAGACGGTGAACATCGGGTAGACCCAGCGGTTGATGGTCGGCCACTGGCGCTTCTGGCCGCCGCGCGGTTCCAGCTTCTCGCTCGGTTCGCCGAAGGTGCTGAGCACCTGGCTGGCGGTCTGGCCACGGACCGGCACCACCGGCGCGACCTGCTCCTTGGTGCGGTCGATCAGCAGGGTGTCGGCGTGGGCGCTGGCGCAGGCCAGCAGGGCAAGCAACGGCAGTGTGGTCAGGTAACGCTTCATCTCGATCTACTCCCCAGTTATCAAGAATGGGGTCACGACCAACGGTCGTGACCTACCGGCAAATCACCCACGACCGGCGGTCGTGGCCGACCCGGCGATTACAACAAAATTTGCAAAAAAAAAACCCCCGGAGGCGGCTTTTTAATCAGGCAG
>NZ_JASCOP010000234.1:0-1963 GCF_029959395.1 Stenotrophomonas sp. PS02300 | reverse complement strand
CGACCAACGGTCGTGACCTACCGGCAAGCCAGTCCACCCGGCCGGCCCATGATCTGATTTCACCCGGTAGGCCACGACCGTTGGTCGTGACTTCCCACCGATCCCGCAATGCAAAATGACACCGGTTTCCTCCTTGGCTAGAATGGGGGAAATCGCGCCGGGGCCGCCCCGTCGGCCCACCCCTGCTCTGGAGACGCCATGTACTGCAAGACCCACTACGCCACCCATCCCGACGCCATCAAGGGCGCCAGCAACGACGACCTGCGCGAGCTTTACCTGCTCGACGGCCTGTTCAATGCCGACGCGGTGACCCTGAAGTACACCCACTACGAGCGCTTCGTGCTCGGCGGTGTGGCACCGGTGAAGGGCCCGGTGGCGCTGCCGAAGCAGACCGAACCGGCCTCGGCCGCCGGCCATGCGTTCCTGGAGCGCCGCGAGCTGGGCGTGATCAACGTCGGCGCCGGCAGCGGTACGGTCACTGTCGATGGCACCGTGTACACGCTCGGCCCGAAGGATGGCCTGTACGTGGCCATGGGCAGCGAAGAGGTGGTGTTCGCCTCCGATGACGCCGCCACCCCGGCGCAGTTCTACCTGGCCTCGACCCCGGCGCACGCGCGCTTCGAGACCAAGCAGCTGTCGATCAAGGATGCCGTTGCGCTGGAGCGCGGCGCGCTGGAAACCAGCAACGAGCGCACCATCTACCAGTACATCGTGCCGGCCACCTGCCAGTCCTCGCAGCTGCTGCTGGGCCTGACCGTGCTGAAGCCGGGCAGCGTCTGGAACACCATGCCGCCGCACCTGCACGATCGCCGCAGCGAGGTCTATTTCTACTTCGACCTGGGCCAGAACGACCGCGTGTACCACTTCATGGGCGAGCCGGACGCGCAGCGCCACATCGTGATCCAGAACAACGAAGCGGTGGTGTCCCCGCCGTGGTCGATCCACATGGGTGCCGGCACCAGCAACTACGCCTTCATCTGGGCGATGGGCGGCGAAAACCTGGATTACACCGACATGCACGTGCTGGACATCTGCCAGCTCAAGTAACCCACACCGCATTGGATAAGGACCGTAACCGCAATGGCTAATCCGTTCAGTCTGGAAGGCAAGGTCGCCCTCGTTACCGGTGGCAACACCGGCCTGGGGCAGGGCATCGCCGTGGCGCTGGCCCAGGCCGGCGCCGACGTGGCCGTGGCCGGCATCGCGCCGCCCACCGACACCATCGCCAAGATCACCTCGCTGGGCCGCCGCTGCCTGGCGGTGGAAGCAAACCTGATCAGCATCGAGCCGGTGGAGCGGGTGATCCGCGAAACCATCGAAGGGCTCGGTGGCCTGGATATCCTGGTCAACAACGCCGGCCTGATCCGCCGTGCCGATGCGGTGGACTTCAGCGAGCAGGACTGGGACGACGTGATGAACGTCAACATCAAGTCCGCGTTCTTCATCTCGCAGGCGGCGGGCCGTCATTTCATCGCGCAGGGCCGCGGCAAGATCATCAACATCGCCTCGATGCTGTCCTTCCAGGGCGGGATCCGGGTGCCGTCGTACACCGCCAGCAAGAGCGGCATCGCCGGCATCACCCGCCTGTTGGCCAATGAGTGGGCCAACAAGGGCATCAACGTCAACGCGATCGCCCCGGGCTACATGGCCACCGACAACACCGCCGCGCTGCGTGCCGACGAGGACCGCAACAAGTCCATCCTCGACCGCATCCCGGCCGGCCGCTGGGGCACCCCGGAAGACCTCGCCGGTACGGCCGTTTTCCTGGCGTCGAGCGCGTCGGATTACGTCAATGGCTCGGTCATTCCCGTAGACGGTGGTTGGCTCGCCCGGTAACGCCAGGGTATCGACCAACGGTCGATACCTACCTCGCTTCATGCGTAGCGCCGGGCTCTGCCCGGCCCACGTAACCTGACATAATGCGACCGCCGGGCAGGGCCCGGCGCGACGGGGCCCGCACATG
>NZ_JASCOP010000233.1:0-2073 GCF_029959395.1 Stenotrophomonas sp. PS02300 | reverse complement strand
CGCGCCGGGGCCCCAGCCCGGGCAGCCCCGGCCCGCGGCCCGGCGGCGCCCGCCGCGCCCGGCCCCGGTCGCGCGCCAGCCGCTCCAGCTGGGCCGGCACGCTCACCCGCAGGTAGACCACGAAGCCGCGCTGCGCGATCGCCTCGCGGTTGCCAGCGTCGAGGACGGCGCCACCGCCGGTGGAGATCAGCTGCCCCTCGCCGGCCAGCAGCTGCTGCAGCACCTGGCGTTCGTGCTGGCGGAAGCCGGCCTCGCCCGAATGCTCGAAGATGGTCGGAATGCTGGCTCCGGCCGCGTCGACGATGGCCTGGTCGGCGTCCACGAAGTCCAGGGTGAAGCGCTCGGCAAGACGCCGGCCGATGCAGGTTTTGCCGGCGCCCATCGGGCCAATCAGGATGAGGTTCGGAGCGGGATTCATTACCCGGAATGCTAACACCTCCGTGTCGCGGCCTTTACGCGGCGGACCCCATGGTGGGCCGTGCGGAATGTCCCGCGCGCAGCTGGAGCACGCCCATGTCAGTGGCCAAAATCATCGAGATCAACGCCTCCTCGCCCACCAGCGTCGAAGACGCGGTCCGCAGCGGCCTGAAAAAGGTGTCCGAAACGGTGAAGGGCATCCAGGGGGCCTGGATCAACGAGACCAAGGTGGTCACCGACGGGCAGGGCAACATCACCGAATGGCGGGTCAACCTGCGGGTGACCTTCCTGGTCAGCTGACGATCCGGCGCTGTTCGTCCAGCACCACCACCCGGTCGGCCAGCGCCGGCAGCGTGCGCAGTGCCTGGCGGCTCACCCGTTCGTAGTACTGCACGAACCGCTCCAGCTGGGCGCGGCTCATGCTGCTGCGCTCGGGCTGGGCGGCCTGCAGGTTCTGCTCCTGCTGCCATCGCCAGCGCGGCACCACCGCGAAATCCGGCGGCTGCAGGAACCACAGCCGGTCGCAGCGTTGCCACAATGCGGGGTACTGGTCGGCCAGTGCCTGGTTGCACCAGCGGCGCCAGCGGCCGTCGGCGTCGGCCTCGCGTTCCAGCGCGTTGAGGGGGGTGTCCAGCTGGTCGTCGGCCTGCGCCGGCGTGCCCAGGAACCAGCCTTCGAACACCAGCAGGTCCAGCCCGCCCTCCAGTCGTGGCCACTGCGCTTCGGGCACGCGCTCGTCGGCCAGCTTGTCGAAGCGGGGCAACGCCAGCGGGCGCTGCGCGGCAATCGCGTCCAGCGTCGCGCGGGCCAGCGGCAGGTCGTGGGTGCCCGGCGGGCCACGGGTCAGCAGCAGCGGGTGCACCTGGCGCGCCAGCCGCTGGCGCTGGGCGCGGGTCAGGTAGAAGTCGTCGATGGACAGTGCCGCTGCACGCAGGCCGCGTTGCTGGGCCAGGGCCACCACCTGGGCGGCCAGCGTCGATTTGCCGCTGCCCTGCAGGCCACTGATCGCCAATACTGGCACCGTGGCCGCCACGGCCAACGCATCGTCCAGCGCCTGCGCGACCAGTGCATCGGGGAATCCCTTGTTCCGGGGCATGTACGCAGCAACGGGCATGCGGTGACAATAAACCCAAACCGAGCCGCAAGAAACCAACCATGACCGATCTCTACGCTGAAGCGCTGTCCACCTTCGCCGCCCTGTACGACGAAGCCAAGGGCAGCGCTGAAATCGAACCCAACGCGATGACGGTGGCCACGGCCACTGCCGACGGCCATCCTTCGGCGCGCACGGTCCTGCTCAAGGCCTTCGACGCGCGCGGTTTCGTCTTCTACACCCACCTGGACAGCCACAAGGGGCGCGAACTGCAGGCCAACCCGCACGCTGCGCTGCTGTTCCTTTGGCGCAGCCTGCGCGAGGCTGGCATCCAGGTGCGCGTCGAAGGTGGGGTAGAGCAGGTCAGCGATGCCGAGGCCGACGCGTACTTTGCTTCGCGCCCGCGGCTGAGCCAGATCGGCGCGTGGGCATCGCTGCAGTCGCGCACGTTGGCCTCGCGCGAGGAGTTCGATACCCGCGTGGCCACCGCCGAGGCCAGCTTCGCGGGGGGCGGGGGGGCGCGGGCGGCGGGGGGGGGGGGGGGGGGCGGGGGGGCGCGGCCG
>NZ_JASCOP010000232.1:0-2106 GCF_029959395.1 Stenotrophomonas sp. PS02300 | reverse complement strand
GGTGGGCCTGGTGGCATCGAAGATGAAGGACCGCCTGCACCGGCCGGTGATTGCGTTTGCGCCGTCCGAACCCGGCAGCGATTCGCTGCGGGGTTCGGCGCGCTCGATTGCCGGCTTCCACATCCGTGACGCGCTGGCGCTGGTCAACGCCGCCCACCCGGGCCTGATCGACAAGTTCGGCGGCCACGCGATGGCTGCCGGCCTGAGCCTGCCACACGCGCGGCTGCAGGAGTTCCAGCACGCCTTCGTGGCCGTGGTCGAGGCCAGCATGGATCCGGCCGCGTTGCAGCAGCTGCTGATGAGCGATGGCGAACTTGCCCCGGCCGAGCTGGATTTCCAGCACGCCGAAGCGCTGCGCCTGGCCGGCCCCTGGGGGCAGGGCTTCCCGGAGCCACTGTTCGATGGCCATTTCCAGGTGGCGCGCTGGCAGGTGCTGAAGGAAAAGCATCTCAAGCTCAGCCTGCGCGTGCCCGGCCGCACCGAACCGATCAACGCCATCCACTTCAGTGGCTGGCGCGGCAACGCGCCGGCCAACACCGTGCATATCGCCTATCGCCTGGTCAGCGACGACTACCGCGGCGGCGGTGCGATCCAGCTGATCATCGAGCACTGCGCCGACGCGTGATTGGGACTGCGCCTACTGTGGCGCCGGACCGAGGCACGTAGTGTCACGCCATTGCCCGCCATGTTGGCTTGGGGAGTGGCGAAAGACATGTCGCATGTTCGCTGGACCTACCTGGTTGCCACGCTGCTGGTCTGCGCAGCGCTCGTCCATCTGAAAGGCGAGTGGGGCAATTCCGACAGCATCAACCTCTTCAATTACTGGTGCGGAGGCGCAACATTGGTTGCGCTGGTCGTTGCCATCGGTGAGATCGTGCATGCCGGAACCGCTGGAAATGCAGTAAGGAAGGCCTTCGCGCGTGCCGCACACCAGCAAGCAAAGGTTCTGGCTATCGAAGTCATCTCTTTGATAGATGACGTGAGCTCGAAAGTTCAGCGAAAAGACTATAGTGCGGCCTTGAGGGCACTGCAGATGGCGCGCCGCTTCCTGGCGCGGCTGGATGCGCGGTACGCGAAGGACCTCACCCAGCACCCTTCGCTCACGCCCCTGTTGAACGATGCGGAAATGATCATCCTGAAGGCGATCCATAACACTTCAAGCGCGACGATGAGCCGGGAGGCCCGCCACACGCTCAGTGACTATCTGGTCAGGATCAAATCAAGCGTGGAGACGCTGGAACGAAGAGGAGTAGAGGAATGATGTTGCCGACCTGTCTATTGACGTTCCTGGAGAAGGTCCTGCTCAAGACCGAGGCGGGTGAGCTGGCCTGGCTGTTCGATGCGGAGGGTGACGATGTCTCGGTGGGAACACCGGAGTTCAGCATGACGGTGCGGCACGACTTCAACCGGAACCTGGAAGCCAACCAGTTCATGGTCTTCTATCGAGGCGGCATGGATCAGCAGGCCCATCGCTTTGTCACCAACGACAGTGCCGAGGGCGATTACCTGCTGCTGCAGCGGCTGTTCAATGCCGCGCAGGCAACCTCGAGCGTGTTCCCGTTCTGACCCTGCGGACGGCTCAGGGAGCCTCCTTCACCTCGGTTACCAGCGTCGGCAGGTCCCAGGCACCGCCTGCGGCGACCAGCCGGCACAGGCCGGTGGTGCTGTCTGATGTCTGGACGTAAGTGGTGCCGTTCCACGCCCAGCTGGCGCTGGACCAGCAGTCGCCCAAGCCGCGGCCCTTGTGCGAGGACGAGATGGTCAGTGCGTCATCGTCCACGCCCAGGTTGGTGATGTAGGCGGGCTGGTAGGGCGCGCGGTCGTTGACCACCCAGTAGCCGCTGCCCGCGTTGTAGGCGCCGCGCCAGCAGGTCATGGACACCAGCAGGCGGCGGCTGTCCAGGCGCTTGACCTCGATTGCCTGGGGGTCTTCGTCCGCATAGGTGCCCTCGCTGGGGTGCAGTGCTTCGCAGTCGTCCTGCGAGGTCGCGGCGGCCAGCGCGGCACGGAGCGCCGGGGCGTTGGCCAGGGCTTCGTCGGCCGGGGGGGGGGGGGGGGGCGGGGGGGGGGGGGGGGCCCGGCCCGGCCCCCGGGCCGGGGCGCGGG
>NZ_JASCOP010000231.1:0-2177 GCF_029959395.1 Stenotrophomonas sp. PS02300 | reverse complement strand
CGTCACCGGGCAATGTTTGCAGCGTGACGACCTTGCGGCCAGCGTCGCGACCGGTGGCGATGCGGTAGGTCATCGAACTCATCCGCAGCCCATCCATGCCGTCGTCGCTACCCGCGCTGTCGGACAGAAACACGGATTCGTCCTCGCCTTCCAGCCAGCCTTTGCGCGTCAGGTGCCGGCACACGCGATGCGCGATGGTGTTGGCCAGTTCCGTCAGTTGCGCCGATGTGGGCGCACGGGTGCGGTGCAGGCGCGGCTTGCGCTGCGGACGCTCGGTGGTGTCCTCGTACACGCCGTCGAGCCACAGCATGTGGAAGTGGATGTTGAGATTCAGCGCGCTGCCGAAGCGCTGGATCAGGGTCACCACGCCGCATTGCGCCGTATCCCGCGGCACGCCGGCCTGATCGGCAAGCCAACCGGCGATCACACGATGCACGATGCCCAGCACCGGGCTGATGGCCTCCGGCTTGCTGGCGAACAGGAAGCGCAACGGGTAGGGGAAACTCAGCACCCATTGCCGCACCGGCCGCGGGCCGAACACCTCGTCCACCAGATGCCGCGCCGACTCGGCCATGCGCCGTGCGCCGCAGCTCGGGCACAGCCCGCGCTTCTTGCAGGAATACGCCACCAGCCTCTCCTTCCTGCGCTGCATCGAACTGCCCGAGGCCATGGCGGACTGGTCGTTGACCAGCCTGCAACTCAAGCTGATCAAGATCGGCGCCCGCGTCGTCCGCCACGCCCGCGCCATTACCTTCCAGTTGGCCGAGGTCGCCGTCACCGGCCCGATGGTGCGGGCCGTCCTTGCCGCCATCCGCCGTCTTCGAACGCCTCCGTCATGCGCATGACCACGATCCATGCCCAAGCTGAACGAAAGCGGCAGGACAGGTCCGTCTGCCGCGCGGAAAAGCGGCTCTGCCGGGCCAGAATGCTGCGGGTTCGAGGCTTGATCCACCCGACTTCGGCCGTTTGCGCGACGACAGACACCGCTCGGGGCGAAAAACGCTTGCCCAGCGAGCAAAATCAGGCGATCTTGAAGTCAAGCGGCAGGCCACTTGGGGAATGTCGGCTCTAGATTAATTATTGGAGACTATCATGAAGTTTGAAAAGTCACAGACAGCAGTTGACCGCCTGACCCCCGAGCAACGCCGGATTACCCAGGAGTCGGGGACCGAAAGGCCCTTCACGGGCGAGCACAACGACAACAAGGAGCCTGGCATCTACGTCGACATAGTGTCGGGCGAGCCGCTGTTCGCTTCAACGGACAAGTTCGATTCGGGTACTGGCTGGCCCAGCTTCACCAAGCCGATCGTTCCGGCAAACGTGAACGAGGTGCGGGACAGCGCACACGGCATGGTCCGGACGGAGGTCAGGTCGGTACATGCCGACAGCCATCTCGGCCACGTGTTCCCAGATGGTCCTTCCGACCGCGGCGGTCTGCGCTACTGCATCAACTCAGCGTCCCTTCGCTTCATCCCGCGCGACGAAATGGAGGCCGAGGGATACGGTGAATATCTCGATCAGGTAGAGGAGGCTTAACATGCATCAGCGCGCTATTCTCGCAGGCGGATGTTTCTGGGGCATGCAGGATCTGATCCGCAAGCGGCCCGGCATCGTCTCGACTCGTGTAGGTTACACTGGCGGCGATGTTCCGAACGCCACTTATCGCAATCACGGCACGCATGCCGAGGCGATCGAGATCGTTTTCGACCCGGCGGTGACGAGCTACCGGAACATCCTGGAATATTTCTTCCAGATCCACGATCCGACGACCAAGAACCGCCAGGGCGGTGATATTGGGCTCTCCTACCGGTCGGGCATCTATTACGTCGACGAGGAGCAGAAGCGCGTCGCCGAGGACACGATCGCCGACGTGGATGCCTCCGGGCTGTGGAAAGGCATAGTGGTCACTGAAGTCGTCCCGGTCGGAGATTTCTGGGAGGCCGAGCCCGACCACCAAGATTATCTGGAGAAACGGCCGGGTGGCTACACATGCCACTTCCCCCGTCCCGACTGGGTTCTTCCGAAGCGGCGTGAGGCCGGCGATATGAGCCCTGCGGCCGGGGCTGCAGCGGAATAAGCTTCGCTGCCGTCCGTGTCGCGTCGATCCGGTTCGCAACCTTCGACGCCCACGTGGAAAGAACTCGGAGGGGGCGCGAGGCGGGTGTAGGAAAGAATTT
>NZ_JASCOP010000230.1:0-2196 GCF_029959395.1 Stenotrophomonas sp. PS02300 | reverse complement strand
GCCGCGGCCTTCTCCATTTCCGCCACGCGGCCGGTGCGGCGCACGCGGCGTACGTCGGGCTGGGACTGGGTCTGGTCCAGCACCGCGATGCCGGATGAATCGTAGCCGCGGTATTCCAGGCGCTTCAGACCTTCGATCAGTACCGGTACCACATCGCGATCCGCGATCGCCCCCACAATCCCGCACATAGATTCAGATCCCTGCTTTCGATGGCCCATTCTAGCGTGGGTGTCCGGACGCCCTGGCCGCTGTCCGCTTAACAAAAGTGTCCGTTCCGGTGTCCGCGGACACCCGGACATTCACACCAGGCTCGCAACCCATTGTTTTCAAAGGCCCGAATGTTGGCACGCGGTGTGCTTTGTATTCAGCAACTACCGCAACCCAACCGCGAACGAGCCCGATGATCCGCGACACTTCCGCACAGGACCAGACCCTCTCCACCCCGGGCACGGCCGCGCCGTGGAAGCGCTGGCTGTGGCCGGGCATCGCCGCGCTGGTGGTGGTGCTGGCCATCGTCTTCGCCGCCCGCGCCTGGCTCGGCGCCAGCCGCTCCTTCGACAGCGCGCGGGTACGCATCGCCGAGGTCAAGCAGGGCGACCTGGTCCGCGACCTGGCCGCCGATGGCCGGGTGATCGCCGCCAACAGCCCGATCCTGTACGCGATCTCGGCCGGCACGGTGGACCTGAAGGTGGTGGCCGGCGACGTGGTCAAGAAGGGCCAGGAACTGGCGGTGATCGACAGCCCCGAGCTGCGCAGCAAGCTGGCCCAGGAGCGCACCACCCTGGCCGGGCTGGAAGCCGAAGCCAGCCGCGCCGTGCTCGATGCAACCCTTGCCCGGGCCAAGGCCAGCAAGGAAACCGACAAGGCCAGCATCGAACGCCAGGCCGCCGAGCGCGACCTGCAGCGCTACCAGCGCGGTTATGACGGCGGCGCGGTGCCCCAGATCGACCTGGCCAAGGCCAACGACAGCCTGAAGAAGGCCGACATCTCGCTGGCCAACGCCCAGACCGACGCCCGCCTGCAGGGCCAGGGCGCCGACCTGGACGCCCGCAACAAGCGCCTGCTGGCCGACCGCCAGCGCGCGGTGGTGGAGGAAGTGCAGCGCCAGGTGGACGCACTGACCCTGCGCGCGCCGTTCGATGGCCAGGTGGGCCAGGTGCAGGCCACCCAGCACACCCAGGTGGCGGCCAACGCCCCGATCCTGGGCGTGGTCGACCTGTCGCGGTTCGAAATCGAGATCAAGGTGCCGGAAAGCTTCGCCCGTGACCTGTCGATCGGCATTCCCGCCCAGCTCACCAGCGGCAACGGCCAGCCGTTCCCGGGCGAGATCAGCGCGGTGTCGCCCGAAGTGGTGGCCGGCGAAGTGAACGCCCGCATCCGCTTCACCGACAAGCAGCCGCAGGGCCTGCGCCAGAGCCAGCGCATGCAGTCGCGCATCGTGCTCGATACCCGCCGCAACGTCATCAAGGTCGAGCGTGGCCCGTTCGTGGAACAGGGCAACGGCCAGGCCTACGTCATGGATGGCGATACCGCGATCCGCCGTCCGGTGCAGCTGGGCGTCAGCAGCCTGGGCGAAGTGGAAATCCTGTCCGGCCTGCGTCCCGGCGACCGCGTGGTCGTCTCCGGCGCCGAACTGTTCGGCGATGCCGAATCCGTCTCCATCAACTGATCACCCTCATCACTCCAACCAAGGAAACAGCCATGCTCGAGATGCGCTCGGTCGCCAAAGTATTCCGCACCGAACAGGTGGAAACCCATGCCCTGCGTTCGCTGGACCTGCACGTGCGCGAGGGTGAGTTCGTTGCAGTGACCGGCCCGTCCGGTTCGGGCAAGACCACCTTCCTCAATATCGCCGGCCTGCTGGAAACCTTCACCAGCGGCACCTACATGCTCGATGGGCAGGACGTGAGCAAGCTGGGCGACGACGCCCGCAGCCGCCTGCGCAACCAGAAGATCGGCTTCATCTTCCAGGGCTTCAACCTGATCTCCGACCTGAACCTGTTCGACAACGTCGACGTGCCGCTGCGCTACCGCGGCATGCCGGCCAGCGAGCGCAAGCAGCGCATCGAACGTGCGCTGGGCCAGGTGGGCCTGGGCTCGCGCATGAAGCATTACCCCTCCGAACTGTCGGGCGGCCAGCAGCAGCGCGCCGCCATCGCCCGCGCCCTGGCCGGCAGCCCGCGCCTGCTGCTGGCC